>JAUHXX010000133.1 GCA_030426825.1 Bacteroidia bacterium
CTACAGTTCGTTGAATAAAATGGCGCTACTCAAATTCAAAATTGACAATCCTACAAGAGACATTGCAAAAAATGAAATTGAAATAGAAGTCAATTATTTTGATCAAATCAAGCAACAAGAAGTCACTATCCTTAAAAAGACACATCTTGAATGGACGGATGAAACGGACGCAGAACTCATTGCTGACAACAAGCTTAAACAAACCTATTCGGTTGCTGTAATCAATCAAGCCCTCAAAGTGATAGCAGATAATTGTGATGAGAAAAACTACGGTGAAGCGAAGCAGATTGTCAATCAGACCTTAAAGTCTCTTAAAAAGATTACAGGTGACAAATATTCAGAAGAACTCATTCCAATTGTAGAAATGCTCAAGGAATACTTGGTTTCTTTAGACAGGGCCATAGCTAAACTTTAACGAAAATGTTAGTCTAAATCGATTTTTTTATAATTTTGTTGGATAAATTAAACCCAACTTATGAAAATAGGATTTTTCGCCTCAGTCTTTTTGACCCTTGTTACAACTTTATCATTTTCTCAAATGGATAAGGTTTGGAAGTTAATTAGTGAAAACAATTATACAGACGCTCAAATAGAATTAACAAATCTTCAGACTTCTCCAAATACCGTAGTTGACGCTTCATGCGTATCTATTCTATTGAATGAACTTACCGGTAAAGAAGAAAAAAGTAGGTTTAGAATGGTTGACATCATCAATAACACCAAGGATGTTTCGCCTTATTTATTTGCGTTTTACTATACTTCTGCAGTTGCTGACGGAATTCGAGTGAATAGTAAAAGCAGAATGGCTTATCTAGAGCAATTAATCGAAGATCCTAAAACCAATGAAAGTTATGCACTTGCAAAGCATTATGTACTTACCCATGATCTAAAAAAGAAATCAGAATACTATCAAAAAATGGGTGCCATTACAAATTGGCAATACACCGGTGTTTTTGACAATACTTCAGGTTCGGGATATGACAAAGCACATGATCCTATTTCACAACCAGAACCAACAGCATTTTTCTATTCAAAAAGAAACGCTGAAATCAAATGGTTTGTTCCTGGTGAAAGAGATGACGACCCATGGATTACCTTCATTAATAATTTGTCTACTAATCAGGGGGTTACATTCGCACAAACATTTATTGAAAACCCGGTTGAAAGAGAAGTACAGTTAGCCTTAGGTGGAGAAGGAGCTATTAAACTTTGGGTAAATGACAAACTCATCATTGCTGAACCCGAAGAATATAGAACTGAATTAGACTATTACAATGCGGTAGTTAAACTTCCAAAAGGAAATAACAGAATCTTAATTCAATTAAGTCACACGCAAAAATCTAATTACCAGAATTTCCTTTTAAGAATTTTAGACCCTAAAACTTCAAAACCATTAGAAGACCTTGTAGTTAATCCAGTTCATTCAGCTTACAATTCTCCTGAATCAGTAGTTAAAGTAAAGGAAATCCCTCATTTTGCTGAAACCTATTTTCAAGACAAAATCGCTAAAGACTCTTCTAATATTGTTGACTACATCATGTTAGCTCGTTGCTATTCGAGAGCTCGAAAAACCAATCTAGCCATTGAAATTCTTGAATTAGGATTAAAACTTGATGAAGAAAATGTGCTGTTAAACGTTGAGTTACTTGAAAATTACATTAAAATAGATGATAGAACTGCGCTTATGCTGCAGCTGGAATATCTTAGAAAAATAAATCCGGATTTATTGTTTTTGAAACTTTATGATTTCTCCGTTGCTAAAGACAATGAAAACTATGATCAGGCGGCAGAATTAATGGTGGGCTTCAAAGATGATTTAGGCGAAAGAAGTGCTGAATATCTAAATTATCAAATAGAAATGCACTCAATTTTAAAAGAGTATCAAGAACTATTTACGGTTATAGAAGAGGCTTATGACTTGTACCCGAATGAAATCAAATTTTTGGAACTCAAATATTTAGTAGAGAAAAACAAATCACAGTCTATTGTAAAAGCATTGCCTTATTTGAAAAAATACAACAAGAAAATTTATAGTTATGAAATAAGGAATCTAATGATAAAGGAGTATCAGGAAATTGGTGAAAAAGAAAAGGCCAAGAAAATGATTCAAGAATCAATCGACTACTTCCCAGATGAAGTTGAATATTTGAACAGCTTACTTTTACTAGAGTACAACTTAGAGAATTATAATGAGGCTCTACGGATTATTAATAAAATGATTTCTATAGCTCCTTTTAACTCTGGTTATTACGGGAATAAAGCTTACATTTTATTGGCTTTGGGTGATGTAGATGCGGCAATGGAAAACTTCAGATTAGCTGTTCAATACAACCCTAATTCATTTGAGTCGAGAGAAAAACTTAGAATGTTAAAGGAGAAAGATTCTTGGACTACGATTCTTGAGAACAAAGATGCGTACGATATTATTGAAGATAGCTTTAAAGAAGAATATGAGGGTGACGAACAATACGACTATGTGTTTTATGAGCACAGTATGGTTAGATTTGAAGAAGGTGCTGGAGTCGAGTTTACGAGTATGGGGATCAGAATCTTAAACAAATCTGGAATTGAAGCTTGGAAAGAAATCTCGATTCCAACCAATTACTACTCTGACAATTTGGTGATCTTTAAAGGTGAAATAAACAAATCTAATGGGCAAAAATTAGAAGGTGAAAGAAATTATAATCAGATCGTATTCCCTACACTAGAAGTAGGTGATATTATTTATCTTGAGTTCAGAAAAGATGTTTACACTGGGGGTAAATTGGCAAAAGAAATGACTGAAGTACACAACTTCTCTCATTTTGTGCCAACGCATAATTCATTGTTCAGAATTTACACGCCTAAAAGTTATAGAGTTCAAATCAATGAACAAAACTTAGACGCTTCTGCTAAGAAGAAAGAGTTTGAGTTTGAAGAATTCAATTGTACAGAGTACAGACATAAGTTTATTCCAAAAACAAAGGAAGAGAATTTCATGCCTGAATTGAGTGAAATAGGGCAGACCCTATTCATTACTACTATGGAATCTTGGGAGACCATTTCTGATTGGTATGCAGACTTAGCAATGCCTATGGCAAGAGAAGATTATAATTTGAACAAGGTGTACAACGAAATATTTTCTGGTAAAGAGAATTTAACAGATAGAGAAAAAGCCGAAAGCATTTACGCTTACTTGTGCGACAATATCAACTATAGTTCGGTATCGTTCAGACAAAGTAATTTCGTGCCTCAAAAACCTATGGTAACTATCAGTACTAAACTGGGAGACTGTAAGGATTTATCAACTTTATTCTACACCTTAGCGCAGAAAGCAGATTTAAAAACTAATTTGGTTTTGGTAAATACAAGAGAGAACGGTGAAAACACCATGAAAATACCTTCTGTCAATTTCAATCACTGTATCATTAGAATTGAAATGGATGGGGATACCTTGTATCAAGAGTTAACAGATAGTAAGCTTCCGTTTGGAACTCAACCGGACTATTTATACAACGCACAAGCTTTAGTGATTCCAAATTCAGAAGATTCAAAAGTAGGAAAAGACTTAATTCACATCCCTTTATTGAGATTACATGAAAACGTAATTGACAGAACTGTTAAAGTGAAAATTACGGATGAAGAAATGGCATTGTCAACAAATGTAAACCTTCAAGGACAAACAGTTTCAGACTACCGTTGGCATTTTGCTGACCTGTCTAAAGTTGAAACTAAAGAATCAGTAGATGATTACTGCAGTGGATATTTTGAAAGTGATATTAAAGTGAAGAATTATGAGCTTAAAAACCTAGACGGATTCACAAATGACTTCGCTATTGAGGTAGACATGACCTTAGAGGATGAATTAAAGTCAATTGGTTCTCTACAAACATTTTCTATTCCGTTTTTTGAAAAGATATTCTCAATTGATCAATTTCCATCAGATGAAAGAAATCATCCGTTAAACTATTGGTTATACGAAGCTATTGACCAATACAAAACAAAGGTGAATATCACCATTGATCCTATGTATGTCTTTGAGGAAATTCCATCAAATGTTTCTATTCAAAACAAGTTCATTTCGTTCACGATTACCGTGAATAAAATATCTGAAACAGAAATAGAAGTGATAAGAGAGGTTACACCAAATACAGCCACAGTGAGTAAAGAAGATTACCCTGAGTTCAGAAAAATGGTAAAAGAAGTTTCTAAATCAGAGGAGATTTTCGTTGCTTTTAAAGAAAAATAGGGCAACTATTTAACCTCCAATCAATTTACTGAACTGTTCTTCGTAAGTATTGAAAGAGAATTCACCTTTTAATTGATAGTAGTTTTTTCTATCGGTGCATTTCTCGTACAACATTTCGGCAACGTCTAGCTTGTTTTCAGGAAAACTAAATTCATTCATGATGAGCTTAACCTGTGCTGTTGAAAAGCAAAAATTAGCGTTTAAGGACTTTACTACTGCTAATTGATCAGATGCAAAAGCTGCATCATCAATTTTTTCAATCATTCCTGCTAACTCCGGTTCAGTCACTGAACAAGTAGTAGCTGGCACCAATAGATTTTCGCAATACGCAGACCAAGCGTCTTTAATTGATTGAGTATTAAATACCTGGTTGATAAACGTATAATTCGCCTTATCATAACTGAAGGGAAACGTATTCTCTAAAAAGGATTGTTTCTTAGTTTCATTGCTTATTAAACTACTCATTTTCATTAATTGCGAGATGCTTAAACAGTTCTCCTTTGCATACAATGTTCCAGCTACAATCTTTTCATCATCAGAGGAATAAGTATTCATTGTACTAGCCAAAACATTAAATTCAGTATCTGAAATTGGTGATGAACATCCCGTATTTCCGTTATATCCATAGGGTGAAGGATAATTGTAGTTTGGATATGTAATAGGGCTCGTGGTATTATTGTTATTATTCGTAGCGTTAGGGTCAGCTACTACAACATTTCCACCATTATATGCTGTAACAAAATCGTGTAACCTAAAAGCATATGAAAAGGTGTTGAAGGCATCATAAACATCATAAAAATTCTCTTTGTCTGCTACGAAGGGATAAGCCGCTTGACAAAACTGAAGCTTTGTGTCTTCTGCTAAGTAAAGATGTGCAATTAGCTGAATATGACCACTTAAATAACATTTTCCGTTCAAAAAAGGGTAGCTGTGGTTAAGTTTGTTTTGATCAGTTTCTTGAATGGCAACTTGCTCATAGAACTGTTGAAAGGTTTGATCAGATGCCATTTGATTGCAATCTTGTGCAAAGGCAAAACTCGAAATTAAGGATACAAATAGTAGGATTCTTTTCATAATGTTCAATTTTAAGAATTTATTCCAAGAGTTATGCCAAGAAGTTGAATAGAATTTATAAATCAAGTATTTATGAATGAATAAGTTGTACATTACCAAAAAATCTAACCTATGAAAAAACCTATTTTAATTACAGCTACTGCCGCATTAATGATCCTAACTTTTTCGTGTAAGAAGCAAGGATGTACTGATACCTTTGCAGATAACTATGCTGAAGATGCTGAAGTGGATGACGGAACTTGCACCTTTACGCAGACCATGATTTTCTATTTAAATGACTCAAGGCATGACGATTACAGTAATAATAGTGGGTTTTACGCTCCCTTTCATTTTTACATTGATGGAGAAAAGATTGGTGAATTGAGCACTTCTTCTTCTAATTTTCAAACATACAATTCTGGACCAAGTTGTACAGAAACCAATGGAGTTTTTAGGTATGATTTTGTCATGGAGAATAAATTCGAATCTGTAACAATTGATATTAAAGATCAATTGGATAATAGTCACGGTTCAATTACGAAGAGCGTTGCTCTTTCTGACGGAGACTGTTCTTTAGTGTTACTTTAAGTTCAATAAAATATTTTGATTTAAAGCCCTTCATTTTTGAAGGGCTTTTTTTTATAAATAAAAGCCAATCACATTTTTAGATTTGAACAAATTATTATTTTTGGCTCAAGATATTAAAACACCCTCTACATATGAAAGCTCTCATTGCCATATCATTACTATTCATCAGTTCAACTGTATTGGCACAACCAACAAGAAACAAAGCAACTTATTATGATGAGACTGATAGAATTCTTCATTCCAAAATATACATTTGGGGTGAGCGAATTCAAGATACTGAGAAAACATTGTTGAAATCAAATGCAGACATCTGGTACCATAAAACTACCGAACCAAAGCCGGGCTATGCTTATCTCCAAAATGGAGATTATGTTGAAGGCGAATTGGTATGGCTGAAAGTCTATAATAAAGCGTCCTTCACTAGTGTTACTGTTGAAGGAGGAGGTAAAAAACCGGATCCAAATGGTAAAAAATATTATGAGATAATCATCACAGATGAAAATGGAAAAAAGACAAATTATAAGTTAAGTGAATTAAAAAATTTCGGTTGTTTTTATACGATTAATGACTATGAACCAAACGCTTTCACACCTGGGTTAATATATCATAAAAATGGAGACATTTCACAAGGTTTTGTTCGACTTGTTGACTACGATAGCCCATATGAAACCATGAGATTCTTTGGCAAAATCTATTTTTCTGAGAACAAAACTGAGCCAGTTAGACTGTATCATTCGGATCAGGTTGAAAAAGTCATCCTCCAAGACACAAAAGAGGGTACAAATTATTACTACCATCTAGATGATTGGTTAGTGAATTTGGAACAATACAAAGAAAGTTTTGGAAAATCAGCAGGAAAGAACAAGTTTGAACCATTTGCTTCTGGAGTAGTTTATTTGCAAGACGGTCAGGTAATTAAGGGTAAAGTAGCGCTGGATAAAGGGAAAAATAAGGTGAACGCACTTTATATATCAGAAAAAGAGAACGTATTTAAAAATTTAAAGCCGGAGGATGTTGGCTGCATAAAAGTTCAAGGTGACGAAGGGTTAAACACTTATATCCCTCAAAATGGAAGCTTAAGGTCCTATGATGATCTTATGAAAAAATGGCAAAAGAAAGACGAAGTTTTGCCTGGAAAAATCGTATTTAATAATGGAAATGAAATCAAGGGTAAATTGGTGCTAGGGTTGGATAAAAGTAATGTCGTGAAATCCTATAGAAATGTTGTGACTTTATATTTAATCCCTGAAAATAGCGAAGGTTTTGTTCAAGTTTTTAATGCCGGTGAGGACATTAATTACTCAGAAGTTGCTGTTAACGGTGTAACGGAAAAATATGTTCCTTTAAACGGCCTTTTTGTCGATTACAATGATTTAGTTAAAGCTTTGGAAGAAAGTAATTCAAGCAATCCTACAGAGAATTTACAAACAGGTGAAGTTGTATTTGTAGATGGAACTAAAAAACAAGGTAGAATATCGACAACTCAGTATCAGCTCAATTTTATTGGGGATGGCAATGAATTACAACAATACTCAGCAACACAAATAGACTTAATACAATATTACACGCAAAATATTGACGGGAAGGTTAGAAAATTTGTACCAATGAAAAGAAGACCAAATGTTCTAGGAGCTGACCATATGTTTGTTGAAATAATTGACCACGATAAAAGATTTTCTTACTATCATAATCCAATGGCTACCAATGTGAGGAAAGGTTTAACAAACTTTGTAGGAAACTCTTTGGATGCACTAGGAGATAAAGTAAGCAATGAACTCGCAGAGGTTGCAGCTAGGGAAGCAGCTAAAGACACTTATGAGAAAACTGGTAGTTTAGGTGAAACCGTTGTAAATTCGAACAAAGCGTATAGCAATACATTAGAAGAAACTGAGGGGATTATTAGTGCAGGAGATGAATCTTTATATTTTGAAGAATGGGTTATTATTGATAACACAACACAAGAAAAGGTGGTGATCTATGCTCGTAACGATAAAGAAGTGCTAGAAAAATTATTGAATAAATGTGTAGCAGCTTCAGGATTGTCTGAGAGAGAATTAAGGAACTATAAGAAAATGGCTAATTTAAGCGCAACTATGCGATTTTTAAATTCTTGTGATTAATATAAAATAAATGGATTTCCAAATCTTTGCAATGGCGGAGGTTTTCGATTGTGCATCAAATTGATTTGCAGACCTAATTCCATTCCAAAATGAAATTCAGAGGTAGTTTTGAATAGGTGTGTATCAAGACCTGTAGGGATACGTATTCGCGTGACCCAGCTAAAAATATCTCCTTCAGAATTGATGACTCCGATATAAAAAGGAGTTTGAAAATCATCAAATTCTGAAATTTCAGCACCTCCTTCTACAAATAAGGTCAAATAACTCTTTGGGTGATACAAATGAACCCTGGCGGTTAATTGCGCAAACAAATCAGGATATTGAATCGAATGAATTCCACGCGTAAAATTCAAAGAACCGTAATCTCCAAAAGTTAAGCTGCTCTTTAATCCCACGGTATTGGTAAGTCCCTTCACTTGATTGTATTCATGAGTCTTTCGAATCGATTTATAGAAATGAAAACCAATCATGGGCTCCAACTGCAGTTTTAAGAATTGGGCGTGTACATCAACTGATAGGATTATCAAATACAATGAAAGAAGCCAGGCTCGCATGATTAATAAACGCGCCTGAAAGAATGAATATTATCTAATACGAAATTTAATCGCCGTATTTTTGATAAACTGATTGATTATATGAGTTTATCGCGGGAAATATGAACTTATTTACTAATCGACTTTTTTTGCTGAATAAATGGAAATTAGCCATGAATACTCCGACTATGGCTGGAGCAATTGCAAAATCTTCACTCATATTTGTAATTCGATTTCCTAAAAAAGCATCTAAAGCAATTCCCAATAATGCAAATCCGATTACATGGATGCAGGTTCTCCCGTAAATTCGATTTTTGTATTTTTTAAAATAAGTATTTGATTCGGGTTCAGATTTGAATATATGTGCAAGGTTTCCATATAGAATTCCTTTTTTGTACACTGGTCCATTTCCATAAGTGAAATAACCTATGTTTCTTTCTCCTCTGAATTGAGTGCCTTGGTAATATTGATAGTTGTAGCCTTGAAAACTTATGTAATTTTTTCTGTAAACCGAAGTATCAGATGGTTTATACATGTTTTCTGGTTTGACCACGTTATGTGAATTAAAAAAGTCAATTCTTGGAATCAAGTCCTCGTTTATTTTTAAATAATTCCATCCAACATTACTAGCTTTAGTATTGTAGTTTCTGTGATCATTGTATGTTCTTGCAACGTCTTTTACATATCTGAGAGTCGGTGTATAATTATCCAAGCAAATCTCATGTAATTGGCTAAAATCTTCGATTTTTTCTAAGACAACACTTTTATCAACCACTATTGTGTCTCCAATACCAATAAATGCTAACTGACCATGTTTATCGAAAAAAGAGCTATCATTTCTGATGATAATATCGACATGCTTATCGTAGGTGCCTTGCGAAGAGCCAGTGAAGCTTAAAA
>JAUHXX010000400.1 GCA_030426825.1 Bacteroidia bacterium
AGTAGAATTGGAAGTTATATTTGTGTAATCTGTAATATCCTCCAGTTTCAAATCATCCACGAAATAATTCGATTGCTCATTATTTGGTCCGTAAGCGTAATAATTCACGCCACCCCATCTTTTAAATGTTTCAGTACCAGTCACCCCAGGAGACCACATAAATGTCCCTTCAGAAGTTCCAGAAATGAATAGCTCACCTTGATCATTCGTTAAATCAGCTTCAACAACAACATCAAACCAAGCATCTTTTGGATAGGTAAATTCTATTGAACTTGTATCTCCATTTGAAGATAAATATCCAGTTCCAGCAATAGAAAAGAACACATCACATTTCCATCCTAAACCTGGTGTTGTACTTTCTTGACAGTTGAAATATCCAGCATAACCAGTTGGAATATACATTTTCATTGAAAATCTGTAGTGTCCAACTGCATCATAAGACTGAGGGAATTGACATAAGGCATCCATTGGACCAGACTGACCAACTATTTCAATTGAATTAGAGGGACTGGAAGCTTGTGCATTAGAAATAAAACAATCGTCAAATCCTCCTGGCGTTTCTGACCAACTTGTCATGTAAGGAGACTCATTTCCAGCATAATTTCCAGCCGTGTAAGCATCAAAATTTTCTTCGAAAATTGTGGTTTGGGCTCCCAATGTAAGCGGCAGGAGACCAGCAATTAGTAAAACTTTTTTCATAGGTATTTATTTTAGTAAGAAATAAATATATGAAGGTTTCACAAAATAACCTCAAGAATGTTAAAAATCAGCATTTTATTATTGGATTCTTAACTCACTAAAACGCTTTAATAATTAAAATTGAACCGGAGAAATTTGCTTCGTGAATTGCTCAAACTTTGTATTGATGTTCTCTAATAACTCTTTATACTCCTCAATTTTGTGATGTAATATCGGTCGGATTTTAGGTTCAGAGTTAAAATACAGCAGTAGCCTTGAGTTACTTCCAAGGTAATTTTCGACATATTCTACGCCAATCAATTCATTATTTTTGATCCGCTTCTTTAATGTAGAGTGATAAGCCATAACATTTAAGTTTGTCTAATTATAACAATTCATTTTAAGAAAAGTTCACAGCAAACATAAGGCCAAAGATTTATTTTGTCAATAATAAATTGGCTAGTTAGTAACATGTAAAAGTTAAATGGACTTCTTCCTTAATTTAAGGATAAGAGCAAAACCCAGCAATAACCAAGGGGTTCCGTGCATAATCAAATCAAACCAATCAGCTGATTTCATACCTACAGCTCCACCAGCAACCCATTTCAATTTACCCCAAATGTGGGGTTCGGGGCTAAACGGAGCTAAACCCAAGGTTAAGGAGGCTATCAACCAAAGGCCGGTCTGACTCTCTATAAAATGAATTAGCGATTTTATTCGACCCATCCACTGTATCCATTTTCAAGCTCTAAGACATAGTCAAATCCAAGAGATTTAAACACTTGTAATGCCTTGGCACTTCTTCCTCCAGAATGGCAGAATATTAAGGTAGGTTTTTTCTTATCCAATTGATTCAACTCCGATTTAAATTGAGAAGAATAAAAATCAATATTCTTGGCACCAGTTATTGTGCCCGCTTTATATTCTTGCGCAGTTCTAACATCAATTAGTTGAATTTGATCAAGGGTCATCAACTTCTTTTTGAACTCAGTTTTAGAGACTCGCTTTGCTACTTTCGCTCCATCAGTCTGAGCATAAGAATTGTTGAACTGAGCAATTCCAATGGAAAATGCCATCAACGCAAAAAGGCTGAATAAAAAATTTGAATTTTTCATATTAAGAAGTTGTTGGACATACAAAATCAGTTAGTTTAAAGTTCTCTTTTTCAATCGCTTTAAACCCTCCTAACACATCAACAACATTATGTATTCCTCTTGCTTTTAAAATAGAAATAGCAATTACCGAACGATATC
>JAUHXX010000134.1 GCA_030426825.1 Bacteroidia bacterium
GAATATTGATAGATATCCAGAAAACACATTAGTTGTGATGAACCGTTGGGGTGATGTTGTTTACGAAAAAGCTGGGTACATGAACGAATGGGATGGAACTCCTAATAAAGGAATTGTGATGTATGGAAATAAAGTGCCAGAGGGCTCTTATTTCTTCATGCTGAACTTAGGTAAGGATCAAGGTAAGTTGACGGGATATATTGTGATAAATAGATGATAATATGAGAGGAATAATTATAGTGTTATTGTGTTGCGTAGGGTTGATCGGGTTTGGACAAAACCGGGTGAATTACTCTCAGTATATGCATAATCATCAAATTTTTAACCCTGCTTATGTTGAAGAATCAAATACTGTAGGGGGATCAATTCTTTATAGAAATCAATGGATGGGTATTGAAGGAACTCCTTCATCATTCATTGGAGATGCCTATTATGGTTTTAGAAATCACAATTTGAACCTACAATTTTTATACGATAAAATTACAGTGTTTAAACACCTAGAAGCAGGTTTATCCTATAGTTATTCTGTTAAGTTAGACAGAAACACCAGAATGTCTTTTGGATTAAAAGCGACATACAATCAACAAACTGCAAATTACAATACCTTGTCCTATTTTGATGGAGGAGATCCAAGTTTATCAGGTACGATTAAAAAAATTGGAGTGAATTTTGGGGCCGGTTTATTTGTTAGAAGTAAGCATTGGCATGTTGGCTTAGGTGCTCCCTATATCTTTAATAATAACAATGTTGATTTTACAAGCACCATGTTTGGAGATTTGTCATATCAACATTTCTTTTTAACTGGTGGATATCGCATCATTGATGAACCTGGAGTTCAGTTTTATCCCACTGCAATGATGAAATGGACCAAGGGAAGTCCGTTGGCGATTTCGGCAGATTTAAATTTTGTATTAAGACAAAAGTTTTGGCTTTCTGCTGGATATCGAATTGATAATACGGTTGTGCTTTCTGCAGGTTTGATATTATGGAAAAACTTTAAAGTGATTTATTCTTATGATTTAGGATTAGGGAAAGTAAATAGATTTGGTGGGATGACACATGAATTGTCTTTGGGTTATGGAATGTCAATGTATAAGAGCTCATTCCAGAAACGGAAGTATGTCAATAAAAAAGGTGGCAGAATGAAGACTAGGAGAAGAAGATGGAGATAAATTCTCTACTCAACCAACATTTATTTTAGGATGAAAGTTTTAGGAATTATTCCATCTCGTTATGATTCAAGTAGATTTCCGGGCAAGCCTTTGGTGGACATTAACGGTAAATCAATGATCCAAAGGGTTTATGAACAAGCTTTAAAATCCGATTTAATTCAAGATTTAATTGTTGCCACGGACGATCAAAGAATTTTGGATCATGTAATTGATTTTGGAGGCAAGGCCATGATGACTTCAACAAGTCATGAGAATGGTACTCAGCGTTGTGGAGAAGTTATTCAGCAGTACTCAAATTATGATGTGGTCATAAATATTCAAGGAGATGAACCACTAATTCAGGCCCAGCAGTTGGACAAAGTTCTACAATTATTCAATGATTCTTCAGTTAAAATTGGGACTTTAGTGAAACCTATAAAGGATATTTCAGAAGTAGAAAATTCCAATCGAATTAAGGTAGTTGTTGATCATCAAAAAAACGCATTATATTTTTCGAGAAGTGTGCTGCCATTTACGCGAAATAAAGGTGAAAATGCCAGCTATTTAAAACATATAGGGATTTACGCCTGGCGATTATCGGTGCTGAAAGAATTGATTGTATTGCCAGTTTGTGAATTAGAGGAAAGAGAATCATTGGAGCAGCTTAGATGGTTGTATAACGGCTATTCAATTAGGACGGCAGAGACCACTATTGAAACACCAAATATTGACACTCCAGAAGATTTAAAAGCAGTATTGCGTGTTCTAAAATCTTAATACAGTACCTTTGCACTTTAAAATCAATCAGTAAGATGTCAAGTAGAGGAGAAAACGGGGGTAAAAAACCCAATAAGCGATTATCGAATAAAAAATTCAATAAAAGGCCAGATGATAAATTCAAAAAGAGAAAAGGAGATCCTTTACCGTCTTTTAGTGAAAATATCCGATTGAATAAATTTATTGCCAATGCAGGAATATGTTCAAGACGTGAGGCTGATGTTTTAATTGCAACAGGAGTAGTAGAGGTCAACGGAAAAATTATCACTGAAATGGGCTATAAAGTTAAGCCCGGTGATGAAGTGAAATATGACGGCGCTACTATTCGCTCAGAGAAAAAACAATATGTCTTATTAAATAAGCCAAAGAACTTCATCACCACCATGATGGATCCTCAAGGCAGAAAGACAGCTTATCAATTGGTTGCAAATGCTTGTAAAGAAAGAATTTATCCAGTAGGTAGATTAGACAGAAATACGACAGGTTTGTTATTGTTCACCAATGATGGAGATTTAGCGAAAAGACTTACTCATCCGAGATATGAAGTAGCGAAATTGTACCATGTTGAAACCGACAAACCCATTAAGCAAGAACACATTGAAGCATTGAAATCTGGAGTTGAATTAGATGATGGAGCTTTTGTTAAGGCTGACCAGGTTGAATTTATATCCGAGTCTAAAAATCGAGAGGTCGGTATCGAAATCCATTCAGGTAAAAACAGGGTAATTAGAAGAATGTTTGAGTCAATTGGCTACGAAGTAATCAAGTTGGATAGAGTGAAGTTCGCTGGCCTTACTAAGAAAGATTTACCAAGGGGTACTTGGAGACATTTAGAAGAAAATGAGATCTCATTTTTAAAAATGAAGTAATCATTTCAACAGTTCATCCAAGTCTGGAAAAAAAGCTTTTAACTCATTAATGACAGTTCTCACATCACCTGATTTAGCAGGGAATTCATCAACTTGACAATGGTCTAAATAGGTGTTCAAGAGTAATTTATCTGTATAAATTTTTAATGATTCTGAAGTTGAACCTGAACAGGCTAGGTCATTTTTGGGTTTGGAATGAGTTAACTCGGCAGCATTAACCTGCTCTATGAATTCGTCAAATTGACCCGCTTTCAACTCAACACTCTTGGCATTCAATGTATCGCCATAAGAGTCCACAATTATACCCACAGAATTCTTATTTATGCTTATTTCATAAGATCTATGGTATTCTGGCGGAACCGAAGAATCATGGAAATTGTAGACTATTTTTTCAGTGGTGCTAGCTTCCAACAGAATAGGAGTTTCACATGAGGTAAACAAGTTGATCATGACTAAAATTATTGTTAGTCTTTTCATTCTGTTTTTAATAATTGGAATTTCTCAATATATTCTCCTTGTTGGATTTCAATAATATAAGTTCCAGTTGAGAATTGATCCAGCTGATTAATTTCGTTAGATTCGATAGTTACGTTTTCTTGCGTTCTGATAAGTTGACCATCTGCCGAATATATGCGGACAGTAGCAGCACCTTGTAGCAACAATCCTTCTATTATTATTTTATTAGTAAATGGATTAGGATAGACATTGAACTGAGAAGAATTATTATCGATTAAACCAACAGTATTGATTACTTCGACTGTAAGGTTTGTTGTGTCATTAGGGCAGATGTAATTCGCTGCGACTAAGGTAACAGTGTATACTCCGGGACTGTTAAAATCATTCCACGGGTTCGCATCAGCAGATGTATTCCCATCTCCAAAATCCCAAGTATATACACTAGAGTTAGATGAGTTGTTGGTAAAATAAACCGTTGAATTCGGCATGTAAACAGGAGAGTTTGAATTGAATGCAGCAACCGGAGCTCCTGCAACCTGAACAGTAATTGTTTGACTCGTTAGGTTTGAATCAATACCGTCAATGGCATATAAACTCACATTGAAATTTCCTGAAGACATGTACGTCACAACAGGGTCAGTATCTGTGCTAGTTGCTGGAATACCGTTTTCAAAAACCCAGTAATAATTAGTAGCATCAGTTGAGTTGTTGGTAAACTGAATGGTTTCTCCTTGGCAGAATGTGGTATTAGAGGGTTGAGTAAAATCTGCTTGTGGATTAGTTGTACTCGTTACACAGGTATAATTGGCAAGCCAACCTGGTGCCACTGTGGCTCCATCAGATTTGAATCTGAAGGTAATATCCCCTGTTGAAGTAGAAAACGTTCCGGGTGAGTTAGTACCTGTGTAACTACCAAGTAAAGCAGAACTCGTGTTTGGACCATCATAAATAAAGAGGGTATCATAATTTAATTCAACGTCAAACATGCTAAAATTGAAATCAATTGAACTGGCTCCATCTGGGGAAAGTGTCCATGTATAATCCTCATCATTATAGTAGTTTTTAGTAGGGCCTCCGAAATCATGAACCGTACCTGTACATGGATCAACTTTACAATCCGTGAACTTGTCTTCTAAAGCATCCCAAAGTTCTGAATAACCGTTGTCGTATCCTAAGGCCCAAATTCCAATTCCTCCAATTCCTGTTTGATTAACGAAATCTAATCGTTTTTCAAAAGCATCTTCAAGCGCGATAAAACATTGTCTGTTAGCTCCGTTATTAAAGGCGAAAATATCTGTGTAGCTATCAGCATCCCAAGTGTAGTTGGATACCGAGTAATTCCCTGAAGTATTGTTTTTTACATAGGCGAAGGTTCTAGCAACTCCGTTAGCAGTAGTAGCTGAAGGGATCGATAAACTTGTTGTTTGCCATTCATACCCATAATAAGGTAAACCAAGAATAAATTTGTCTTTTGGGCAGCCTTTGTCCAGGTAGTAAGTCGTAGTTTTGGATAAAGTATAGTTGTACGAAGAACCGAAATGATAAAGAGGGTCACATGGACCAGTGTTACCAGATCCTTGATAATAATATGCGTAGCCCATCACAATAAAATGATCAACAGCCGAAGCCATAATATTAAAATCAAAAACATCATTCCAATCAACCGCATAAAGTACCGTACTCACTTCAGATCCTGGAATTGCGGCATGCATTTGATTAGATAAATCGACCATGAAATTGGCGAAATTCGTTTTTTGCGAAGAAGGTAATCCTTCAAAATCAATATTCACCCCATGAGCACCTCGTGATTGAACTAGGTTTATAAGATTAGTAATCAAAGTTTGTTTTGAAGTTGAATTTGACAAAAAAGTAGCTAAATCTGAACCACCGAAAAGCGTAACACAAAGCGTGACCTTTACGCCATTTGCTAAAGCAGAATCAACCGCATCTGAGGTTGACCAACCATGAGTTGAAAGTGCATTTCCAGATGTCTCATCTACTTCATATGAAAAAAACGACATATGGCTTAGTAAATCCCAATCATAGTTATTATAAGCAGATCCTACCCAATACGGGTGCCAGCCATAAACCACCTTTTCTAGATTGCAGGAGGTTCTATCATCATTATAATTAAACTTTTTAGTGTTTACATTCTGCTCATACCATTCAGTGCTTTTGTTTTGAGCATTGTAAAAGCTTTGCTGTTCATGGTGAATTGAGGTGTATTGCTGTGCACCGGCACTACATAAAACTAACAACCAAACAAGAAGTAAAAAGTATTTTGTCATCACTAAAATTTTAAGCGGCTCCAAAGATAGGCCATTTTTAGTGTTTATCCCAAAAAAATGGTTGTTTATCGAAACAAATCTATTGCTTCGTCTAAGTTAAAACCATTTAGATTGTCTAAAATTTTATCAGCGATTTGGAATTTTTCGTTGATTTCATGCGTTTTTTCTGGAATTGCTATGACTTTCATTCGAGCAGCTTTGGCAGAAATGATACCGTTTAGAGAATCTTCAAAGACAAGGCACTTTTTAGGATCTACATCTAATTTTTTAGCTGCCGTCAGAAATACTGCGGGATGTGGTTTGCCATATTGCTCATTTTCTGCTGAATGAACAATGTCAAAATATTCAGCTAAATGTAGTTGATCAAGAACAGTTTTGAGAATTCGCGTAGCAGAAGAAGTTGCTAATCCTATTTTGTATCCTGCTGATTTTAGCGTTTGCAAAGTTTTAGTGACACCTGGTAATTCTGTTCCTTGTTTTTTGATTTCGCGAATAACTATATCAACAACATCATTTTCAACTTCTTTGAGACTTTTACCTTCCCATCCGATTCGGTTGTACCACATTAGCACCACTTCATCCATTCTTAAGCCTACGGTTTCTTCGCAGTCTGTATGAGTTAAGTCAATACCTACTTTACCGAATCCTTCAATTTCGGCAATTTTCCATAGCGGTTCAGAGTCTATTAAAACTCCATCCATATCAAAAATGACGGCTTTCAATTATTTTGATCTTTGTTCTGCAAGTTCGACAGCTGCGTATACATCTACAATTCCTCCCGTTATACATAGGTCATCAAAGGAAACAAATACTTCAGGATCACCAGGAAGCGGCGCTGTGTATTTATCCATGTTTTGAGTGGTGCTTATGATGATGTCTCTAATTTCAAGCATACTTAAATTTGGGTAATAAGATTTTAATAGTGCCGCAACGCCTGATACCATTGGAGCAGCCATTGAAGTACCGTCATAAACATCATAATCGCTCTGCGGAACAGTTGAATAAATTTCTAATCCTGGAGCGAAAACATCAACCATTTCATCTCCGTAATTAGAAAAATCAGCCACCAAACCATCATGCCAAAAATAGCCTTTTTTGTATTTGACTTTCTTGTATCTGGTTGATGCTCCAACCTCTATCCAATTAGTGAAGCGTTCGCTCATATTTGGGTATTGAGGTCCCGGATAATTAGCAACCTCATCTACATCTAAAGCCTCGTTACCAGCAGCATGAACCAATAACACTCCTTTTTCTTCAGCATATCTAAAAGCCGCGATTACCTCTTCCTTATTTGGAGAGTATGATTTTCCAAAACTCATATTGATAATTTGAGCACCATTATCTACAGCATATCTTACGGCCAAAGCTACGTCCTTATCTCTTTCATCCCCATTCGGAACAGTTCTGATTGACATGATCTGAACATCATTACAAACGCCGTCATTTCCTATATCATTTCCTCTAATAGCTCCAATGATTCCAGCGCAGTGAGTGCCATGACCTGCATCTGGTCCTTCAACATCATTATTACCATAGCCAATATCTGAAAAATCTTCTGGATTATCACCTACTAATTTTCTAGGATAGATTTCCGTATTGTAAGCAAAATTTAAATCATCCTCTAGGTACTTTTTGTAGCTACTGAATTCGTCATAACTCAATCCAAAAGCCGCCAGTTGAATCATCATTCCTGCTTGCAATGTCATGTCCGAACCTTTAGCCAATTTTTTAAGGTCTTTGTATTCATAATCACGCCCTAAATGCTCTACTAATTGTTTGTGAGCTTTTTCCAGTATCTCAAAGGATTCGATCATGTCATTCAACTCTTTTTGCGAGTCTTTTCTAATCTCATCAACTTCTTTCTTAACTTGCTTGTATTCTTGGTAATCCTCCTTTTCTGCGTCTGTAAGTTGGTCTTCGGTTTTACCAGCAAATTGCTGTTCATATTTTTGGTACAGCCTAGTAACTTCTAATTGAACATCATTTAAATTTTCTCCGTTAGAATTCCCTAGAAAGTTCCAGCCATGAATATCATCAATGTATCCGTTGTTATCATCATCAATCCCATTATCGGGAATTTCATCCGTATTTACCCAAATTTTACCTTGTAAATCTTCATGTTCAATGTCAATTCCAGAGTCAATAACAGCAACCACGACCGTTGAAGATTTTTTATCTTTCAACAACTTTTTATAAGCCAAATCGGTATGCAAACCGAATTTCTTGCCATTGTACCAATTAACAATTTTTTTATCGACCGTCTGTCCTAAACACAGATTTACAATAACTAGAAAAAGAAGGGTTATGTTTAGTTGTTTAATTTTCATATTTCAAATTTATCGGCCAATTTATGGGGTCGCGAAAATAATTAAATTACTGGATTACATTTACTTGAGTTGGATTTTATATAGGTTTCCACCTCCAAGGCCTCTGCGATACTCATCTGTGAGAAACCACTTATTTTTGCCTGCATAACAAATGGCTTCTCTTTGTTTAATTGTGGGCAGATTAAAAGAACGGTATTTGCCATTCCAAAATTTATTTCCTTTAAATCCGCTAAAGACATGAAGTTTTGAGTAGGTAAGCACTGTTAATTCATTTCGTTCAATATCATAATCCGCAGCCGTAACTGAACACCACTGCCAATTTGTTTTACAAAATTGAAGAGATCCTATTTTTTGAGCTTTGTGTTTTCCAGTTTTAGCGGGTATTACGTAGATATTTGATATACCAGAAAAAGGTTTTGATCTGCATTTTGTCAATATATATAGGCTGTCGTTTTTCCAAAAAAAAGCTTCTGCATCATAATTTAAATTTTCTTTATTCGGTGGGAATTTTTTTTGATCCTCATAGGTGAAAGTGATTTTATCAGCGTTCACACGCTCATTTTTATCATGAATGAATCCAGCTCTCAAAATGTAAATCACATTTTTTTCGCGCTTGTTCAGATTGTTTCCGAAGTCTCCAATATATAATCTTCCAAATCTATCTTGAGCTAAATCTTCCCAATCAATGTTTTTAGCTTCATCAACATCAATGGTTTTCAGTAACTCTCCTTTAAAATTGAGAATATAGACCTCACTTTTATTCCCGCCATCATTATGTGTGACCAAGTATTTATTGTCGAATATGGCTAAACCAGAGGTCTCATAGAGTTTTTCGGGTAAGTTTGCAATTTTTGAAACTTTAATTTCGTTTGCTTTTGTTTGTAAAAATGCACAGGTCAATATGAAAAAGAAAAGTTGTCTCATGTGTACTACAAAGTTCCAAAATTATACCAAACCATTTTATCCGTTTAAATAAAAATAGATTTACATATCTTTAAAAGAAATTAGTAGAAATGATGAACCCTAGTAGTGACGGATGGATAAAGAAGTTTTTTTCTTTATTGATTGATCATGAATCTGCCTTAAATAAATTTCCTGGTAGTATGTCTGCTGAGGAGCTTATTTATGGCTATTTGCAGCCAACGGGAATCATGTATGGGTTCCCAACTAGTTTTTTATTCATGTCAGAAGAGGTTGTATCTGATTGGTCAGGTGAAGAGAAGTTCAAAGTATTGTTATTGGAAGGATTGATTTTAGTTGATCATATCAATGACGGTAGATTTGATTTGGATGCCCTAGAAGATGCTCTAGAACGTTTTGTTGACTTTTATGAGCACACAGAAATTGAGCATGCAAAGAAAAATTGGCTCAATTTTAAAGGTTTGACGGTATATCAAAAGTTGGAGAGTATCATTGATCAAAGAATCGATATCAAAATGAGCTTCACGACT
>JAUHXX010000135.1 GCA_030426825.1 Bacteroidia bacterium
TGAAAATGGGGAGCCAGCCTTGGTAAAAAATACATGGGGGCAAGGAACAGTTTACACCTTTGGTCCTGACTTTAGAGATTTGACTTTTAGAAGTCAGATCAACGCTGATGTTAATGCAAACCGAACTTATTCTAATGGTTTTGAGCCAGGTGCAGATGTGATTATGTTGATCGTTAGAAATATGATTATGGCTGAATTGCCCCATGCTATTTATAAACACACCATTCCAAACAAAGGAAAATCGGCAGTGATGTTAACGCATGATATTGATAGTCATACAGGTGTAGATACCATGTATGATTTTGCTGCTTATGAAATGTCAATTGGTGCAGAGGGGCATTATAATTTAACCACCAGGATATTTGTTGACAGTTTAATGTCAGATTTCTACAACGGCTCATGGAATCAAGTGAATACAGTAAAGTTGAAGGGACATAAATTGTCCTCACATTCTGTTGGACATTTCCCTGATTTTGATGATGACGCACTTTTTCCTTTCGGCGCATTGGGCAATACAAGTTCTAATTATTTTCCTTTTAATGATGGAAATGGAACAAGCGGAGGTTCGATTTTAGGAGAGCTAGAAGTTTCAAAAAATTTGATTGAAACAGACCATGGCGTTACAGTAAGAAGTTTTAGAGCAGGTCATTTGGTTTATCCTGATTCTTTAATTTATGGCTTAGAAACTGCAGGCTATGAATTCAATTCAACTTATTCTGCCAATGATATTTTGACATCTTATCCTTTTTACGCCTTGCAATTCCCTTCATTTTCGGCGCAAGAATCAAGTATTTTAGAAATACCCATGACCATTTCAGATGTGTTTCATTCAGACCCGATTAATGCCAGTAACTATTCTCAAAAAGTGGCCCAATGGACAGATGCAACGCAACGTTACGTGGCCAACAATTCACCAGTTGTATTGTTGATTCATCCCAATAGAACCTATAAATTGTGGGCGCAGCAAGATTATATCAATCAGTTAGATCCTGATGTTTTGATTTATTCTTTTGAAGGATATGGAGATTTTTGGAAAAAACGTGATGAATTAGCATATGATACCGAGATAGTAGGCAACGAAATGCAGGTGACCATTGATGACGCTCATTTGATTGATGAACAATCGTTTGTGATTGACTATAATGGGTTGGATACGGTAAGTTTCGAAAATCAATCAGGCAATCCACTTTATTTTGATTGGATCAATTGGGATAACGGAACGCGATTGTATTATCGTGCAGATGCGCCAGGTGCCGGGAGTATAGAAGAGATCAAAGAGAAGATGGAGATCTACCCAAATCCGAGTCAGGGTTTGATTCAGGTTACAGGTTATGAAGGCGAGTTCGAATTGATTGATTTGTCTGGGAAGGTTTGTCTTAGGGGGCTTGCATCTGAAAATATGCCCATAGATCTGAGTAATTTAAATCAAGGCATCTATTTGATGAAATTAGGTGGCTTCACAAAGAAAGTGGTAATCAATTAATTAATCCTCAGGCCTATCCTGCTTTTTCTTGAAAACGTACTTAAGCCCAATGAAGCACTTGTAATTGCTCCCAAAATGCGCAGTGCTGTTGAAATATGTTGCGTTTTTTTCGGGTTCATCAATTGACCAAAAGCTCGTTCGATAATCTTTCTCCATTACTTTAAAAAATCCTTTATTCACCTCATTTGAAAGGCTAAGGTAGAAGTTGTGAAAAACATTGTATTCTATTTCTAGTTTGAGCCCTAAACCGAAGGTTTGTAGATTGTTGTAGTACCGGACATCTCCCCATTCTAGAAATGACCATTCATGTTTTTTATTGCCAGCACTATCCAATTCTCCAGCCAATACGCCCCAGCCAGTTTCAAAATGATCTTGGAATTTCGAGTAAAAGACCTGTCCCATTAAATTGAAATTCCATTTATTCTTAGTGAATTGTCGCCCATACTTAATATTTAAAGTAATGGCTCTTCCTCCATTGTTTAGAATAGTCCCTCTTCCGTTTTCTAAGTCAGGAAAGAAGAGTATGTTTTTTGATCTATCCGCAGCACTTAAAAAAACATTATTTCTCTCAAAATCAAATCCATAAATATTTTTATTATGGTTGTAATTGAGCTGAATACTCATGTTTGGGAAAGTTACTTGATGAGCAATCCTGAAGGTGTTTTTCGGTGAATTTTCAAGAATAATTTTTGAAAAGGACATCCTAATACCAGAAGATATCCCAAGGCTCAGCTGACCTTGGGATACCATAGGTGCAATACATACTAGTATCGCTATTTTTATTTTATTAATAACCATGTCGTAAAGGGTTCACTAGAGTCCTGTAGATTGTCGCATTGTTACATCTACTTCGAAATGCAACAGTAGCTCCTCCAGACCATTGGCCACCTATGTAGTATTTGCTAAGTGATTTTGAACCCGTATAAAATTTTAATTCCATGTGATCTCCTTGAAAATTCCATAAGACCATTGATTTAGTGACATCAGCGTCTTCATTTTTACATTTTTTCTTCCATTTGTATCTATACGCCATTGAAAAAAGTGTGTTGTTATCATTTCCACTCTTTTGCTTATGCCAAAACTCATATCGTAGTTTTTTATAGATTCCTAATGTGTAATAAGCCGCTTTGAAACGAATTTTGAAATTAGAACAATAAGTTTCCCATGCGTGAGGTACATTTTTTGTTGGAGCACTGCTTTCGCTGCATCCCCTCTCAAACTCCGCCTCAGGATTCGCCAGATATTCTAACACATCTTCATCTGTTGAATATGTTTTGATATCTCTGGAATTCATAGATACAAGATCTTGATAGGCATTTTCGGCATTAACGTTTAAGGCATGTACATTATTGTTAGGTTTGTCAATTAGGATAAACCACTCTCCAATTTTAACAACCCGGTCTTTATTCAAAATCGACCCAACAAAGTCATCATCTATTTCTTTATTATCTGGGTATAAAGTCGAGAACGATTCGAAAGTAGTTTGTTTTAAATATGCTGAAAGTTCGTCTGCTTTCGTACTACTGCCGTCTTCACTGTCAACGATTGATTCATAATATTCAATCGATTCGAATGTAAGCGTATTATTTTCAATTGATAAACCGCTATACCGGGAGTCCTCCTTAATTTCAATTTGATCCGCGTTGGATTCTGGGCTCTGTTTGAGTTCTTCTTTTTGACAAGCAACAGCTGATAACAAAATTGCGCCAATCGCTATACTTTTTGTTAAATTATTCATTTTTATAAGTTTTGGAATGTCTTACCTTGTTTTAAGGAGTGTCAGATCATTTTCTTCTCCTGTTGCTTAATCACAAGGATTTTATTGAGCCGTATCTATGTGAATCCATAAGATGGACGATCTTCGCTCATTCTGATCTAGAAAGTATTCCCTTTCGTTGTTTTGGGCAACGCTCCAAAATTAAGACAACAAAACGCATAAAAAATCAGTTTAAAAACTGAAATTTCAAATAAAATAGAGGGTCTAAAATAGGTCTTTGAACTGACTTTTAGCTTGTCATTTTCTTAATCAAACTGATTTGACCTAGATGATAGTAAGCATGTTCAATCATAGCGTCAATATTCCTTTCATAAGAACCATAACCTACTTTCACAAAAACCGCTTGTATTTGCTCATCT
Organism: Bacteroidia bacterium; assembly: GCA_030426825.1. Classification (GTDB taxonomy): domain Bacteria; phylum Bacteroidota; class Bacteroidia; order Flavobacteriales_D; family Crocinitomicaceae; genus Paracrocinitomix. Next base: position 3,620 of record JAUHXX010000135.1, read on the forward strand.
GACATGTTCTCAACGTGATAACTGAACCGCTCTGAGTTATTGATCAATTGTTGTTTTAAGTCTTCCCAATCTGCCGCAGATTTCAAAACTGGAGCGTCAAATGAATGCTTGTCTTTTATGGTCAATTCATGGTGTTCAAAGAAATGGTTTAGTCCATTGACGTAGTAATTGATGTGAAAAGTCAGAAGAGCTATGGTATTCAAATCACCGATTTTTCGAGTGGCTTGCTCAAAATTTACATCTGCTAGAATTTGCTGATAATTTGTATTTGCAATCCATGTACCATTGAGCATGACTTCTTTAAATCTGGAGGCTAGTTGTGTTGATCTGTTCATATTAATTTAAATCTTCTGGTAGCCATTTATCTGGAAAACCTTGCTTTAGCAAGTCTAGAATCTGGTTGAAATTTGCTTGGAAATATTCGTCAACATGATGCAAAGGTTTATTGTTTTCATCCTTGATATAAATAATTCTTGTTCGTTTCATGATTCCAGTCATGCTTGCGGTTGTTTTTTCATTCAACTTTATTTGAAGACTGGCAATATTGTTGGTATTCAGAATTTTTTCTCTACCGGTAATCCAATATTTAGTTGTTATTTGATGTTGTTCGTATTTGACAGTTTTGATAGTGAAAAGTAAAAGAATTCCTAGAGCCCAAAAAATGGCAATTGCCCACCAAGGTGTATTATCCCCACGAACAATATTCATAACAAATAGCGCCGTTCCCATAAAAAATATGAAAACGATTCCACCCTTTAATTTACCCGAACTTTTAGATTCAACCATTCTAATTTATTTCCAATAAAGATTCTGAATGCTTACAATTAAAATCCAAGCAGTCAAATACATGAATCATTTTCTCTTGAAGCTTTTTGTCTAATTTCACTATGTATTGCATTCTGCCATCTTTCCAGCCTAAGTGGGCATCTGTTAAATCTAGTAAAAAATCTATGGTTTTCAATTCACAAAAATGATCAGACAATTCGCTCATTTTTCCATCCAAATGACCTGAGTCCAATCCAATTGTGAATAGCCCAAAAAGCTTCATTGGTTTTTTGTAAAGATCAAAATTAGGATACTCCATTGAAGCGGTTAGGGACTTTACATCAAATTCGAGTTGAAAGTGATTGAACTTATAAAAATAAATCAGATTCAATTTCCACGATTCATCTTGAAAAGAAAGTTGTCGTTCGGTATCATTCAATTCAGGTAATTCAGCTAATACTTGATGATAGGCTTTATTAAAAATTGAATCGTCTTTCATGTTAAAATGGGTTCTCGCAATTAAAATAGGAATTACTTTTGAATAGATAGACCATGATGTCTTTTTTATAGCTTTGCATTTTCAAAATAATAGACATGATTTCGGTTGATCAAATAGCAGTAGAATTTAGTGGTAAAACATTGTTCAGTGATGTTTCTTTTTCGATTAATGAAAATGATAAAATTGCCCTAATGGGTAAAAATGGTGCAGGAAAATCTACCATGATGAAAATCATTGCTGGAGAAACGAAACCCAATAGGGGAGGAATTCGCACACCTGAAGATACCGTGATTGCTTATTTACCTCAACATTTATTGACGGATGATAACTGTTCAGTTTTTGAAGAGGCCTCAAAAGCATTTGGACATATTTTTGAGATGAAAAACGAGATGGACCGACTGAATAAAGAGTTGGAAACACGAACCGATTACGAGTCGGAAGAGTACATGGGGATTATTGAAAAAGTGACCGATTTAGGTGAGAAGTACTATGCGATTGAAGAAATCAACTATGATGCTGAGGTAGAAATGGCGTTAAAAGGTCTCGGTTTTAAACGAGAAGATTTTTCGCGACCTACTTCAGAATTTAGTGGTGGATGGAGAATGCGAATAGAATTGGCGAAAATTCTACTCCAAAAACCCGATTTAATTTTGTTAGATGAGCCTACGAATCACGTAGATATTGAGTCCGTGATTTGGTTAGAAGATTTTTTACTGAACAAAGCAAAGGGTGTTGTGGTCATTTCACACGACCGGGCTTTTATTGACAACATCACCAATAGAACCATTGAGGTGACAATGGGTAAAATCTACGATTATAAAACCAACTATTCGCACTACCTCGTTTTAAGAGAAGAGAGACGTGAACAACAATTAAAGCAGTACAACGAACAGCAAAAAATGATTGCTGATAATCGTGCTTTCATTGAACGTTTCAGAGGAACTTATTCAAAAACCAATCAAGTGGCATCACGTGAACGGATGCTGGAAAAACTGGATATCATTGAAATTGATGAGGTAGACAACTCTGCCTTGAGATTAAAGTTTCCGCCTGCCCAACGATCTGGAGACTATCCGGTGATAGCAAAAAACTTGTCAAAATCTTATGGCGATCACGTTGTTTTTAAAGATGCAAATATGTCTATTGCTAGGGGAGAGAAAGTATCTTTTGTGGGCCGAAACGGAGAAGGAAAATCAACCATGATTAAAGCAATAATGGGGGAGATTGATTTTGAAGGGGAATGCGCTTTAGGTCACAATGCGCAGGTGGGATATTTTGCACAGAATCAAGCTTCATTATTAGATCCCGAATTGACTATTTTTCAAACGGTTGATGAGGTAGCAAAAGGCGAAATACGAACGCAAATCAAGAGCATTCTCGGCGGGTTTATGTTCAGTGGAGATGATATTGATAAGAAAGTGAGTGTTTTGTCAGGAGGTGAAAAAACGCGTTTGGCAATGGTGAAATTGTTGCTAGAACCTGTGAATGTTTTAATTCTTGATGAGCCAACGAATCACCTAGATTTGAAGTCGAAAGATGTGTTGAAACAAGCATTGCAAGATTTTGACGGTACACTCATTTTAGTATCTCACGACAGAGATTTCTTAAAAGGCCTTTCGCAAAAAGTGTTTGAGTTCAAAGACAAGCGCATCATTGAACACTTTGAAACCATTGATGAATTTTTGGCAAGAAATAGAATTGAGAATTTGAAGGCGCTGGATTTGGGTTAAGTCTAATCACCTACGTTTAAATACTTAAATAATTGATTTACAATTTTTTATGACTTGTATAATTAAGCAATTTTAAGTAGAAATACAACTTCGAATTCGAGTTTCATTGGTTAGTTTTGAGAAAATTAAAACTTAAAACAATGAAAACTTTTGCCCTTTCTTTATTTTTAATATTAACAAGTTTTGCGTATTCGCAACTATCAACCATTAACTGGCAAAACAGTATTGGTGGTTCAGATCATGATTATTTACTAACTGTTTCTCCAACAAATGACGGAGGTTATATTCTTGGAGGACATAGTCGTTCAGGTATTTCAGGAGATAAAACAGAAGCGAAAATGGGAACCGTGGATTATTGGATTGTCAAAGTTGATCAAAACGGTATTGTTGAATGGGAAAACACTTTGGGAGGAGATGATTACGAGCAGTTTGGTACTGCCTTGCAAATGGCTGATGGAAGTTATTTTGTAGGTGGTGAGTCCATGTCAAACGCTTCTGGAGATAAAACTGAAGATAGAGATGGACCACAAGACACAGGAGATCTATGGCTACTAAGATTAGATAGCAATGGAGTTGTGATGTGGGATCGCACCTTTGGAGGAACCGGAGAAGAACTTTTTGGAGATGCTGTGTTACTGCCAAATGGGAACATTTTAGTTGCAGGCACCTCGGCATCATATAGTTCTCCTGATAAAACTGAAGGCTCAATGGGCGGATACGACTATTGGGTAATGGAAATTGACTCTGCTAATGGTGATATTATTTGGGACGAAACCATAGGTGGATTTGCCAACGATTTTATTCGCTCAATTGCAATTGCTAGTGATGGTGACTATATTTTGGGAGGTCAGTCTGATTCAGGTGCTTCAACCGATAAAACGGAGAATAATTATGGATCAAGAGATTATTGGATAGTAAAAATTGACCCTACAGGTGCTACTGTTTGGGATAAAACTATTGGAGGCACAGGTTTTGAAATATTTGGAACAGTGAGTGCATTATCAAGCGGAGAGCTTTTAATTAGCGGCAGTTCTAATTCGCCAGTTTCAGGTTTAAAAACTGAGAATTGTATAGGCTGTGATTCGCTGGCCGCAAATCAAGATTATTGGGTGCTCAGATTGGATAATTTAGGTGATATAGTTTGGCAGAAAACAATTGGAACGACTGATTCAGAAGATTTAACTGTACGTTCAATTCCTACCAATGATGGAGGTATTTTAGTTGGAGGGACAACGTCTGCTGGTATATCAGGGATGAAAACAGAAGCTAGTAACGGCGCTACCGATTACTGGATGGTTAAATTAGATGCAGCAGATAGTATTGTTTGGGATAAAAGTATTGGCGGCAGCTCGTCTGATAATCTAAGATCAATTTTACAATTGGCTTCGGGTAACTTTATTTTGGGAGGCTATTCATCTTCTGGAGTTTCGGGCGACAAAACAGAAGGGACAAATGGCCAAAGAGATTATTGGATCATGGAATTTTCATCAGGAGGATTATATTTAACTGAGCCTAATCTGACTTCAGTAGCCATCTATCCAAATCCAGCTGTCAACAGCATTATTATTGAAAGTGAAACGGCCAATTATTTTGAGGTTTCTACTCTTAATGGACAAGTTTTAATTGAATCTTTTGAAAACAATATAGATGTTTCTGCTCTTGCTCCTGGGATGTACATCCTTTCAAGTTATGTTGATGGGCTTAAGGTATATTCAAATAAATTAATTAAAAGGTAGCATTACGTCTAAACCTTCCTCAAGTTAACCCACAAATTATCTGGATGCATGGTGAAGGCGAATTTGTCCTTCACCGCATCTGGTTTTACGGCCAATTCAAAATCAAAGCGTTTACACAATGAAGAAAGTAAAACTACCATTTCATGCATGGCTAAATTCATCCCTGGGCAAAATCTAGGTCCTCCGCCAAAGGCTTTGACTACTTTGGGTGAATGGTTATGATCAACAGGGCATCCTCCTCGCATCCAACGATCCGGATTATAGCTTAAAGCATCAGTAAAATATTTGTCCGAATTTTGTGCGATTTTAGATTGCAAAATCACAATGGTATCTTTTGGAAAAAGAATTCCGCCCACTTCAACTTCTTCGTTGGCTTGCAAATAAAGTTGAGGGGTTGTAGGTTTTATTCTGATGGCCTCTTGTGCCGCAGCGTTTGCCAATTTTAAAGCTGCAAAACAAGAATAGTCATGTGGTAAATCATCATTTTTAAAAACGGAATTGGCTTCTTCGCGTAATCGAGTCACCAATTCTGGATGCTGCGCCAAATAATAAATTGCCCATGAAATTGAATTAGAGGTGGTGTCCTCCCCAGCCAAAAGCATGGTAAATACATTGCCAAAAATTTCTTCATTGCTGAATTGCTCGTTTTCGGCCTCAACTAATATTGCTTCTAAAAAATTAGAAGGTTGTTTTTTAAGTTCTGGTTGATCTGCTAAGCGCGTTTTTGCTTCATTGATGAATTTAAAAACCAGTTCTTGAATTTTGTTCAATGAAATGTCAAGTTCTTTATCTTTCTTCGATTTTATCAGTCGCCATAAAGGAATTGGAGCGGTTATTCTGGAGTTGATCATTGGAAAAATCTTCTCAAGATGTTCTTGAAAGTCTTCCCCTTCATTTTGTATGGTATTGAGATGATAGCCAAA
>JAUHXX010000136.1 GCA_030426825.1 Bacteroidia bacterium
CTCACCTGAATGGATTTCAGAGCTCCTTCGATGACCTGCACATCTTCTAGCTTGGCATTGAAGTGAATTTCTCCTCCATTTTCAAGAATAGCTTCGCGAATACCTTCAATGATTTTGGGTAATTTATTCGTTCCGATATGCGGATGCGCATCCACTAAAATGTCTTTATCCGCTCCAAAGTGTACGAACCACTCTAAGGCTCTTTTCACATTCCCACGTTTTTTAGAACGTGTGTACAATTTACCATCTGAGTAAGTCCCTGCCCCTCCTTCACCAAAGCAGTAGTTCGATTCAGGATTTACGATTTGATCTTGATGAATTGCCTTTAAATCTCTTCTTCTGGCTCGAACATCTTTCCCTCTTTCATAAATGACTGGTTTTAATCCTAACTCTAGGGCGTACAAAGCAGCATATAAACCCGCTGGCCCAGCTCCAACTATCACCACTTCAGGACAATTAGCTACATCTTTGGGTAGAAATAAATCTTTTTTCTCTACGAATTCTTCGTTGATGTAAACAGCTAGTTTCAAGTTGTACTTGATATCCTTTTTCCTAGCATCTATTGATCGCTTAAGAATTTCAATATGTTGCGCATCATCAATATGAATAGATAACTCACGACAAATTTGTTCGTTGATATAATCTTGGTTGTTAATATGTTGCGAGGGAATTCGCAATTGAAGTTCGTGAACCATCCGTCTAATTATTTTTTTGGTTGTTGGTGTTTGGTTGTTGGTGTTTGGTGTTTGGTTGTTAGTGTTTGGTTATTGGTTGTTGATGCAATAAACATTGGAACCGGTTAACTTGATCTCTGTTTCTTGATCAGGTAATTAATATAGCCATTCAATAATTTAATACAAGTTTCATAATGACCGAGTAATGCGTTAAATTGATTCTCATCAATATAGCCTTCATCCAAAGCAACAGTAAGATGATCAAGGGTCTCTGTTAATGAGCCTTTTGCAATTCTAGTAAATTGAATGGATTCTTTAGGATGAAAACGTCCATAACCTTCCGCAATATTTGCTGTTACCGAGCTAACTGATCTCATTAATTGCGAAGTCAAAATGAATCTTTCATCATCAGGAAATGACTTAGCAACCAATCTAACTGAAGACCTGAATTTTCGACATTCTTGCCAAACTTCTAAATTTCTAAAATCTCCCATTCTTAGTTTAATGTTTAATCCTTTGCTATTTAGCCCAACGACCAAATCAAATTTTAAAAATTTGAAAACCAAAAGCGAAGCGAACCAATTTCCAAAAAATTATAATTATCCCTCAAAAGTAATGGAAAACCACCAAACTCGACTCTTAAGACTTTCTAAAGGTGCAGAATAAAAGGTGTTGTCTTGAATTAAAATGTTGTTAATACCTCTTGACGTTTTTATTTCAAGTCCAAATTTAAAATAGGGCAAATAAAAATCGAAACCTCCTCCAACATGATATTGAAATTCATGCTTTTTCAATTTAACGATAGGGTCTTGTAAATTTGGATCTACATCCGCTTGAGAAGCTAAATCAATACTGTATCCTACTCCACCTAGCGCATAAGCCGAAAAATTGTTGATGCGTTTCGTACTTCCTTTTATGAAAAGCGGGAAATTTAAATTGGTTTGTTCAACACGAGTGTTACTTATTTCTCGGCGACCATTTTTAAAAGAAGTGTATTCAAAAGCTGTTTCATGAAAAGACAAACTCGGTAAAAATCTAAAATGAAAAGTCTCATGGGCATTGTAGGAGACTAAAGGTATATGAATGGCCATTCCTGGCTGGCTAATGATGTTAATATGTGTGATGGAGTCATAAGCCAAAGGATTAGGTTTGATACTTACATTGTAGTTGGAGGAATTAACTCCGAGCATTGTCCCAAAATGCCAATTTTTATAATGAAACGAGGGGATATTTTTTCCATACCTTCTCATTTGCGAAAAACTGTGCACGTTGACAACTAATAAAACGAAAATGATAACTGCTCTCACGTTTATCAAACGCAGAAAAATTAAGCTTATTTTGCTAACCTTCAAAAGTGATTGAAAACCACCACACTTTAGATTTTAGTGATGACAGAGGCGCCATAAAGAAAGAATTGTCTTGTATAGAGACATTTTTAATACCATTTGATATTTTCAACTCAAAACCTAGTTTAAAGTAAGGCAACCAAAAATCAAAACCGCCTCCTACTTGATACTGAAAATCGTGCTGCTGAATTTTCACTATCGGGTCTCCCAAAGATTGGTCAACGTCTTTCTGTGTCGCTAAATCCAGACTGTACTGAAAACCTCCGATAGCATATGCTGCAAAATTATTGATTCGTTTTGAGCGTAATTTCATTAATAGAGGGAAATCTAAATAAGTTGATTCTAATCTGCTATCTCTTGATTTTAGCTCTCCCTTATCGTAATAACCGTACGTAAACAACCGCTCTTGAAATGAAAGAGAAGGAATGAATCTCAAGTGAAAAATTTCATGAATATCCCACGAACCGATAATTCCGAGATTAAAACCCGGTTGCTTTCTTATATCGATATAAGCGATAGAATCTGCAAAGGCAGTATCTGCATTAATTTCGTATCTAAAATCACTGGTATTTGCACCTAAGGCGAACCCAAAATGCAGGTGTTTATAATCGAAGCTAGGGTAGTTTTTTCCATAACGTTTCTGCTGTCCATAAACGATTACAGAACTCATCAGAACAATACTCAATATGATTTGTCTAGCTGTCATATAATAAACCAGGATGGTTTTACTATCTGTTTAAACTCCTAGTATAAACGGATTTTAACGCCCTAAGTTACTATTTATTTTTCCCCGTGATAAATGGTCGCAATTCCGCCAGAAACAGTTTTTGCTTTTATGTTTTTATATCCCACCTTTTCCATGATACTAATAAAATCTTGGCCTTCAGGAAAAGCAGCAACTGACTCAGGTAAATAGCTGTACGCCGCCGAGTCTTTAGAGATAGACTTACCAACTTTAGGTATGATGTATTTGGAATAAAAGTTAAACGACTGCTTAACAGGAAATTTTTTCGGTTTAGAAAACTCCAAGATAATTCCAGGAGCCCCAGGTTTAAGAACTCTCAGCATTTCACTCAAGCCCTTTTCTAGATTTTCAAAATTTCTAACGCCAAAGCCAACAGTAAAACCGTCAAAATAATCATTTTCAAATGGTAAATTTTCTGAATCACCTTGAATCATTTCAATGGTATTATCAAGTCCCTTCTTCTTCATTTTCTTTCTACCAACTTCAAGCATCCCTTCAGATAGGTCAAGTCCAACAATTTTAGTTGGTTTGGTTTTCATTGCAGAAATGGCAAAATCCCCTGTACCCGTTGCGATATCCAAAATAATTTTAGGATTGTATTTTTTTAAAATCTTAACTGCTTTCTTCCTCCAGATTTTATCTATCCCCATTGATAAGAAATGATTTAAAAAATCATATCTCTTTGAAATATTATCGAACATTTCAGCAACCTCTTCTTTTTTAGACGAAGTTTCTTTATTGTATGGTTTTACTTTGGTTCCCAATTCGTTTATTTTAAGATGTTTGTTGCCTCTTTAAGCAATCTTTCTTTATCAACAGATACAACCCCAACATGTTCGCAAACTAATCCTCCTGCTAAGTTGGCAACTGTAGCCAATTCTTTGGCTGACATGCCTACTAGCAAACAAAGCGTAGCAACACTAATTACTGTATCACCGGCACCTGAGACATCTGTAATATTCCTATCAAAAGCTGGAACAAAATGATTTTCATTATTATCATCTATAAAAACCCCATGCTCTGAAAGTGTTATGAAGGTTTTTGCTGGTGCTAATTTTTGCTTCAATACATCAACTGCCTCTAGAAAAGTACTCTTCTTACCCATGTCAACAGTAACTGCCGTACCTTCAGTTAGTTCTTTCAAATTTGGCTTGAACAACGAAACGTTTTTGTAACAAAAGAAATTGTCTTTCTTAGGATCTACAGTTGTTAATATGCCATTTTCGTTTGCAAACTGGATTGTTTTTTCAATCAGACCTTCTGTCAGCACACCTTTATTATAATCTTGGAAGATTATAGCCTCTGCCCCTTCTTTCAAACAGAAGTCCTTAATTTTTTCTAATAAAGCAAATTCAGCAGAACTGGAAATAGGTTCAATTTTTTCATGATCAATTCTAATGAGCTGCTCATCATTTCCAATAACCCTAGTCTTAACGGTTGTAATTCGCTCATCAAATGGAATTATTCCTGCATCTTTTAATTGCGCCTCATTGATCAATTTCATGAACAAATCGGCATGATTATCTTTTCCAATAACCGTACAAATAATTGGATCTGCTCCTAATGCTTTTAAATTCAATGCTACATTTGCTGCACCACCTAATCTACTCGTTTTCTTTTCAAAATCAACAACAGGAACTGGAGCTTCAGGAGACATTCTTTCAACCTTTCCTTCGATATAGGTGTCTATCATCACATCTCCAAGAACAATTACTTTTTTCCCTTCGAATGAACTAAATATTTGCTCAGCTTTCGTCATTAAGCCAACTTTTCAAGGGCTAACTTGATTCTTTCAATTGCTTGAGTTAATACATCTTCTGATGCCGCGTAAGATAATCTAATGCAGTTAGGAGCACCGAATGCTTCACCTGTAACTAACGCTACCAAAGCTTCATCTAGAAGGTAAAGTGATAGATCAGTCGCTGAATTTATCTTATGATTTTTATATGATTTACCAAAGAAATAGGTAATGTCTGGAAAGACGTAAAAGGCTCCTTCAGGCACATTTAACTTTACTCCCTCAATCTCACCTAATTTATCTAAAACAAGATCACGCCTTTTATGAAAAGCGTCTACCATGAATTTTATTTCAGATGGATCTGCCTCAACAGCAGCTTTCGCTGCTCGCTGACTAATTGAACTTGTTCCTGACGTAAATTGCCCTTGAATTTTTGAGCATGCCTTTGCAATTTCAAGAGGAGCACCGATATATCCAATTCTCCAGCCGGTCATGGCAAAAGCTTTCGAAACACCATTAACAGTCACGGTTTGGTCATATACTTTGTCAAAAGATGCTAAACTGATATTTTTTCCTACAAAATTAATATGCTCATATATCTCATCTGAGATTATATAAAAATCAGATTTTGTTGCAATCACATCTGCTAATGCTGATAATTCTTCTTCAGAATAAGCAGACCCAGTGGGATTACATGGATTACTGAAAATCATCAATTTTGATTTCTCATTCATTGAAGCTTTCAATTGCTCAGGAGTAATTTTGAAATCATTATCAATTGATGTTTCAATGATCACAGGCTCTCCACCGAATAACCTAACTTGTTCTACATAAGTCACCCAATATGGAGCTGGAATAATTACCTCATCTCCTGGATTCACCAAAGACATAACTACATTGATGATACTTTGCTTGGCTCCGGTTGAAACTACAATTTGATCTGCCGTATAAGTGAGACCGTTGTCGCGTTCAAATTTCTTTGCAATTGATTCTCTCAAGTCTTGATAACCAGGAACTGGCATATATTTCGAAAAATCTTGATCAATTCCTTCTTTCGCAGCCTTTTTGACAAAGTCAGGTGTATTAAAATCAGGTTCTCCCAAACTTAGAGAAATGATATCCTTACCTGCCGCCTTTAATTCGCGACTTTTTGAAGCCATTGCAATCGTTGCAGATTCGGCTAAATTCTTAACTCTATCAGATAAATTAGGCATGAAATAATTATTTTATTGCAAAGCTATTAAAAAATGATTCTCTGCATTAAGAAATAAGGTCCAAATCAGTCATTGTCATACCACTTTTCTGATAAGGATAGGCATTGAAGGTTCCTGTTGCTATGGCAACTTTTTCACCACTGACCTCATTAATTATTTCTCCTTGGGCTATAATGATCCTTTTTCCAGCTGAGATAATCTTTCCAATTCCAATCAAGACATCCCCTTTTCTTGCCGGTTGTAAATAGTTGATTTTAAATTCAACCGTTGAGACCAAATTCCCGTGCTCTGAAGAAACGTAGAGAGCCGCAAGCCCTAATATCCCATCCATATATGCTGACAACACTCCTCCATGTGCAGTAGTTGGTGTAGCCAAATGTTTATCAGAAATAATGAGCTTATATCTGATTTCATCTTCTTCAAACTTAACTAGGTCGATACCAATTAATTGACCAAATTTATTTGTTTGACTATATATTTTAATGAGCTGATCGCGAAAATTGTCCATGTGAATTCAAATATGATTCAAAGTTAGAATTTAAGTTCTTTATTCTCTAAATAAGGATTTCTAAATTGTAAAGTTTTATATATTTGTACCATTACCAACAGCAATTAATAATTGTTTGCGAGAGTAGCTCAGTTGGTAGAGCGTCAGCCTTCCAAGCTGAGGGTCGCGAGTTCGAGTCTCGTCTCTCGCTCAACATAAAGCACTAACCTTTTCGGTTGGTGCTTTTTTTATGATTGAAAATTTCATACGAGACGAGAAGTTTATCCTGAGGCACTCGAAGGGAGTCTCGTCTCTCGCTCATTATAAAGCACTAACCACTTTGGTTGGTGCTTTTTTATTATTAATAATTTCATACGAGACGAGAAGTTTATCCTGAGGATATCAAAGGGAGTCTCTCGCTCAAAAAAAAGCCAACCTTTTAGGGGTTGGCTTTTTTATTTAGCGTGTTAATCAATTAAAACCGTGCTCCTACACTCAATAATATCTGAGAGTTATTCGCATTCACATTCGATAAACTTCCATTTATTGTTGGATCATAAGCGTAATAATCTTCATTTTTCTTTTGGAGCATATATGCCATATCCACATACCAAATTCCGAAATTATAACCTAAACCACCAGTATAAAAAACAGTAGGATTCAGATTATTTCCAGATTGGGATTTATAGGGTGTTTGATAATAAGCAAATCCACCACGAACATAAAATTGTTTCGTAATCCTTCCTTCAGCGCCAATTTTGAAATTAAGTACAGATCTGTACAAGTTGTCTATTTGGGTATTCTCTGCAGCAAAGCTGTAGGGAGCGGTGGAAAACTTTTTAGACTTCAATTCGGCATTTCCGTAGTCAACATATTCTATCTCAGCTCCTATTGAACCGTATTTTTTGAGAACAAAAGCCACCGAACCATTAGCTTTAAATGGTGTACGAACATTATACTTATATGTACCGCTTGGAACGTTAACATTATCAATATACTTAAGTCCCTCATCTGTATTGGTTTCCATGTTATTCGTCCAATAGTCATTCATGTAATAAATTGAAGGTGTTTCAATTGCCGCGCCAATACGAACTTGAGGTATTGGTGTATAAATAGCTCCTATTCGAGCGTTTAATCCCCTCCCTGAAATATCCAATTGTCCAGTATATTTCGTTGATTGAATCCACAAACTTGTGTCTGTATAAGTCTCGTTATGCGTAAAGTTTTCTGAATAATTCACGTTCAAGACATTGAAACTTGCTCCAATCAGTAGTTTGTTCGCGTAATTCCCACTTATAGTTATCAAATTAAATTCTGTAATTCCTCCTTCTCGTCTAACCTGACGATCATGAACTGCAGTTCCAGAAGTAAAATCCGTTGTATAAGTATTTCCACCAGCAGGATCAATGGCGTAAGTATCATAAGCCAAGGCGGCGGAAAACGGATGCCAATCGTAAATAAAATCCGTTGGTGTCCCATTAGCTTCTTGAATAAAAGAATGTAAAATAGAAGAATCTACTTCACCTCTCGAGGTAAAATCTTGATTAAAACTCTTAATTCTGCTCATTCCAATTCCTATTTGGACGCCATACCAATTCTTGAATTTATTAGGATTCAATGAGTATGCTTTAATATAGGATAGGTTGCTAAAATTGTACTTTAGCCTATTATCGTTGGTTGTAGACCCATAGAAACCAGTTTGTGTAGTTGAAGCTTCAACGTTTTGAGTAAAAGAAAAATTACTTTTCGTTAATCGACCTAATCCAGCTGGATTTTGACTAGCGTTAGAAAAGTCTCCACCCAATGCAGACATGGCGCCAGCAGTGGCAATGTTCCGAGCTGTTCCTCCAAAAAAGGTTTGGGTATAACGCAGCGCATCTTCTTCGTTTTGTGCATTAACCGTTGCTCCCAGCAACATGGCTAAGCTTAATATTAAAACTCTTTTCATACCTATCTTCTTCTTGATGTACTGCCGCTAGAACCTGACGAACCTCCACCACGATTCCCTGAAGAACTTGAACCTGAATTCACTGAGCCCCCTCTATTTCCAGAGTTGCTATTTGAATTATAATTCCTGTTATTCGAATTTGAATTATTGTTTCGATTTTGGGAATTTGTATTTCCTGAATTGTATCGATTTGTAGAATTTCCATTGTAATTTCTGTTCGAACCTCCACTGTTTCCAGAATTTACAGTACTTCCTCCTGAATTATACTTATTATATCTTCCACTGGAACTTGAACTTGATGGTGAAGTGGCCGGCTTATAATTCCCTGCATTTCCACCAGTATTATTGCCTGCTGTATTGCCTCCTCCTCTATTATCTGAATTTGATTCAAATTGATTGATAGCAGGTTTGTTTACAATATTTCTTTGAGGTTTAGAAGTCCCGTTTGTTAAAGTATAGTTTCCTTCTGAATTAGCCGGTTTCACATTGTTACCTGCATTGTTATTCGGTCTATCAATCACCTTGTCATTATTGTTGCCAAACGGACTTCCCGTTGAATTAGTATTTACAGGTTTCCCTGATACTGTTCCTTGACCTACAGGACTTCCTGCACCACCATTAGGTGGATTGATGCGATTATCAATTATGTTTTCAGGTGAAACATTGCTTCCTGCTATCACTGATGAGTTATAAGAAGGAAAAGGTTTTGAAGTGATGTTTTCTACGGGCTTACCTTCTTTAACCGTATGTTCATAGGTTGTTGTATTTTGAGAATTGGTTCCAGTATTGGTTCCGCCGCGGTGACCGTAATAGTGATTACCATTAGAAGTCACATCTTGATTTCCTCCTGAATTCCAGTTACCATTGTTAGGGTTACTGTAGAATCCATTATAGAACCCCGTATAAAATCCATTATTGTAGCCATTATAATAACCATTGCCCCAATATGGAGAACCCCAAGAATTCCAACCGTTGTATCCGTAATTAGAGTAAAATCCATTTCCATATCCATAATAGCTGTTATAGCCAAATCCCCATCCAGAATTTGGTGGGCAGTAAGGATTGTAGTATCCTCCATTACCCCAATATCCACCACCATAGTATCCAC
>JAUHXX010000137.1 GCA_030426825.1 Bacteroidia bacterium
TATGCTTATAATGACGTCTTTTTTTCGTTCTCAGCTCCTTCGTTTATCGGTTCTGATCCTTTAGAATACTCTTTTTATTTAGATGGATATTCTACTCAATGGTCAAAATGGAGTCAAAAAACAGAGGCAAACTTTACCAACTTAGGCGAAGGAGATTACAGCTTTCAGGTTAAAGCGCGGAATATATTCGGTGTTGAATCCCAGATTACTAGTTACAAATTTTCTATTTCTCCTCCGTGGTATAGAACTATTTGGGCATATGTACTTTATGTTTTCGGATTGTTGTTATTATTTTTTATTGGATTTAGATTGTTCTCAGCACGTTTGAAAAAGAAAAATTTATGGCTTGAAGGGGTAGTGGAAGAGCGAACGCGAGAAATTTCAGAGAAAAATGAGGTCCTACATGAGCAAAAGAAAGAAATTGAAGACAGTATCAATTATGCTCAACGGATACAAGAGGCCATACTTCCACTAGAGGAAGAGATGAAAAAATGGGTACCGAAGTCATTTGTACTATTCAAACCAAAAGATATTGTATCCGGAGATTTCTATTGGTTTACTAAAACCGAGAATAAGTTAGTCTTTATTTGTGCAGATTGTACAGGTCACGGGGTTCCAGGAGCTTTTATGAGTATGATTGGCTCGGATAGGTTGAACATTATCGTAGAAGAAAGAAGGATATTGAATCCGGGATTGATTTTGGCAGAATTGAATCGGGCAATCAAGAAATCACTTAAGCAAGATGGCCAAAAAGACTCTACTAAGGATGGTATGGATGCAGCTATTTGCATGATTGATTTGGATAATAACGAATTGAGATATGCGGGAGCAAATCGTCCACTTTGGATTGTTCAAGATGGCGTAATAGAAGAGATCAAGGCGACTAAGGTGGCCGTTGCAGGATTTACACCTGACAATCAAATTTTTGAAGAGCATGTAATTCCGCTTACGGAAGACCTGAAGTTTTATATGACTTCTGACGGTTATGCTGATCAATTTGGTGGAGATAAAGGCAAGAAACTCAAAGTAAAAACTATGAAGGAACTTATTTTGAGAGTATGTGATAGAGAATTTGAAATCCAAAAAGAAACACTTGATAAGAACTTGGTTGATTGGATGGGGGATCATGAGCAAATTGATGATGTTTGCGTAGTTGGCTTTGAACCTGGGCTTGGCCCGGTGAAATGACAACGGAGCAGTTTATACTTTGACGTTGTGCGAACTCAAGTGAAATAAAATTTATGGAAATTAAAAAGCCCCTGATTTTTCAGGGGCTTTTTTTATTGGATTTCTTTTGACAATGCTGGTAGTGCAGCGATTTGTTGTTCACTCAGCTTACCTTTGCCTATAATGAGTAAAAACTGTGATTTGGTCTGAACTATGGCCATAATCTTTCTGATTTTTCCCTTTTTCTTCTGTCCAAATACATGAACTCTTCGTGAACCGTCTTTTTCTTTCAATAACTCTTGGTAACTCCCTGAAGATGATTCAGCTTTTTTAGCGTATTCTTTTATCTTTTTAGAATCACCGTAAAAATTGAGGTATTTCAATGCCGACATAGATTGCAATAAATCGATTGCTTCAGGATAATCCTCTTCATCAACAAAAAAAGATGCCAGTTTTGGTGGAACAATTTTGGCTTCCATTCCTGAGTCATTTTTGTGATTTTTGTAATAATCATCTATTGGATGACCAAACAAGATTCCTGAAAAGATGAATGCGATAAATGTGACGGTTGATTTTAATTGGTATGGTTTCATAGTAATCGTTTTTGGTTTGTTGTCTCTTTGCATTCTCATAACACATTTGATAAAATAGGTTACAAGCTTAAACGTATAGAATCAAGAATAGAGCCAAAAAAAAGAAATTCAGATTGAAGCCTTGATTTAAAAGATATTCCCGATAGATCTAAGGAAGAGAAAAAAAAGAAAAAACAAATAAAAAATATTTATCTTTGTATCGCATTTCTACGGAATTATTAGTAAGTTTGCACCCCGAAATCAGTGAAGTGACTGATTTTGAGAAAATAAATTATCATGGATAGCATTATAAGAGACATAGAGAAAGAATTCTCACAAGCGACTGAAGTACCAGCTTTTAAAGCAGGTTCAACTGTAACAGTAAGTTATAAAATTAAAGAGGGAAACAAAGAAAGAGTTCAGCAGTTTCAAGGAGTAGTTATCCAAAGAAAAGGTTCTGGAGCAACAGAAACTTTTACGGTAAGAAAAATGTCTGGAAACATTGGTGTTGAAAGAATTTTCCCTATTTCTTCTCCTTTCATTGAGAAAATTGAAGTGAATAAAGTTGGTGATGTGAGAAGAGCGAGAATTTTCTACTTCAGAGATAGAAGAGGTAAATCAGCAAGAATTAAAGAAAAAAGAAGAGCAGTTACTGAAAAATAATTGTTTGAACTTTAAATACATTAGAATCCTGACAGGCTTTGCTTCGTCAGGATTTTTTTTGTGCTATTCTTCTTCTATTCTGGAGAGATAGAAAATACGGTCTTTAGAGAGTAGAACCAGGGTTTCACCCTTTTTGATATAATATTCAGTTACTTTATCATAAGTCAGTAATTCAGAAAATTCTTGATCACAGCATAATTCTGTACAGCTACTAAAGTAAGTGATATCGATTTTTGTCAATTTCTCACTGGCTTCAATCGTGTATTCGTTTGTGCATTTATTCGTTTCCAGATTATAGTCCATTTTACCATCATTGAACCTGATATAATAAGAGAAGTCTTCTGCAGTTGCATGACTCGGTTGAATAACATCTCCGGTAATCACATCAATGATTTCATCCAGTTGCCATTTACCATTTAATTGATTCTCCTTTCCTTGAGAAAATCCGTTAAGCGAAAATAGAATTATAAAGAGGGCAAAAAACTTGATCATAAACGTTGCAATGGAGTCTTAACGCCATCTACTAAGCTATAGCAGGCCAATTTATCCTTAAATACAGAAGATTTGAATACAGATTTATTCAATAGCATTCTTACGCATTCCTGAACACCCTCAACAATAGAAGGGTGGGGGTGAACCAACTCAGCAAGCTCATCTATTCCTTGTTTCATTTTAATTAAGAGCGCTACAGCCTGAATAGCACTTGAGGCATGTTCACCAACGGCTCTCATCCCTAAAATTCTCATTTCATCATCATTAGTAACAATGATTTTAAAGAACCCCTGTGTTTTACGCATGGCAATAGCTCTTGCCATTACAGAATAATCGAGTTTTACAATCTTTACAGGAATGTTCTGTTCTAAGCACTGTTTTTCATTAATGCCTACCGCCGCAACTTCGGGTTCTAAAAACATGATCGTACAGACATTATCATAAGATAAGCGATCAATTTTTCCGCCAAACATTCTTTCAACTGCATGTCTTGCTTCAATTTCGCCCATATTCACTAGTGCAATTCTTCCAGATACATCTCCAGCTGCAAAAATGTTCGGGATGTTGGTTTGCGTATCATCATCACCGATATGTCTACCGGTTTTCCCCATTTTAATTTTCAGTTCTTCCATTCCAATGTTTTTTAAATTTGGAATTCGACCTACTGATAAAAGGGCTTTTTCTACTCTTATAATCTCTTTTTGTCCGTCACAGGTAATTTCATATTCAACTTCACCATCAATTACTTCCATTCGGTCTAAAGAAGCCTTGTGGTGAATAGTAACGCCGTGTTTTTCTAAGTTTTTGGCTACAATTCCTGAAATATCATCATCCTCAAAAGGAAGGATGTGATCTCCTCTGTCTATTAAATAGACCTTTGTTTTGCCAAAGTTGGAGAATATTGTAGCGTATTCACATCCAATAACACCGGCACCAACAATTACTAAACTTTTCGGGTAATCATCAATTTGATCAATTCCATCACTGGTCATGATTATTTTCTCATCCACCGCAATATTTGGTAATGTTCGCGGAGTACTTCCAGTACATATAGAGATGTATTCTGTCGTGTATTCTTCTATTTCACCATCTTCTTTAGTGACTTGGACAGTATGCGGATCCAATATTTTTCCATGACCTCTGGAATAAGTAAATAAGTCTGCTCTGTTTGTTTTCAGCAATTTAATGTGACAAGAGTATTGGAATTTTCTTTCAAAAATGGCTTCTTCTAAAGTTTTCTTCACTTCGTCCCAAGTCAACTCAAATTTACTTCTACCGATAGAAACTATTGTTTCGTTGACATTTTTAACCCTCTGTGAAAGCTCCCAAAGTGTTTTAGAAGATAACGCGCCATGATAAACACCAGCACCTCCCACTTTAGATTTTTCTACTAAACAAACTTTTTTTCCAAAGTCAATAGCTCTCATGGCAGCAGCATATCCCGCTGGTCCTCCACCAATAACAACTAAATCGTATTTTGATTCACTCATCTACTCAATTTATAGAACATTGAATATAGCGATTTTTTTCATCCTCTATCCTAAAATTCAACTCGGATCTTTAAAAGAATCTTTTATAATATCCGAGTGATAATTATTAAAAATGTTTAAATTTTAAAAAAAATGTTCACTGTTGAACGCTCAGTAAATTCTGATGTTTTGAACTTAAGTTGTAACCAAGATCAATTTTTGTCGTATAAATACGGTAGTTTATCAATTATTTTATATCTTTCGGAGATAAAATTAAGACTTTAGTCGCAAATGTTGGCAGGAAATCCAGTAGTTGAAAAGTGTAATGCACGGTTTCAGGAGATTTTTGGAGATTATAACAAAAATGCTTCAGGAAAGATTATCGTTTCGCATTTCGGTGAGTTCTCTCAGGACTTAGTTAACTCTTTGTCAACTAGTATCGAGGACATGATGCTCGAATCTGGCGATAAAAAAGGAGTTGTAAAACGTATGTTTAGCATACTTGTTGAAGGACTCCAAAACATCAGAATTCATGGTGAAAGAGATGAAGACGGAAATCAAGTTTCGTTTTTAATCGTTCTACAAAATGAAGATAATTACAAAGTTACTTTCGGGAATCTTATTAAAAGAGATAAAATAGACGGAATTAAACAACGTATTGACGATTTGAATAAAATGGACAATGCTGAAGTGAAAGAACTCTATATGGAGGTACTATCAAATGGTATTATGTCTCAAAAGGGTGGAGCAGGTCTTGGATTTATTACCATGTCTTTAAAATCTAAAAACGAAGTAGGTTATATTGCCGAAGAAGTTTCAGATGATTTAGTGTTCTTCTCTGTTAAAATTCATTTAGACAGAGTCAAAAAAGACTAATCAATTTTTTCTTTTTCTAGTACAGAACTATAAACTGCCTCATATTGAGGTAGAATTTGATCAATTGTGAAATTCAATGAATGATCGTAAGCCTGTTTTTTGAATTTTTTCATCATTTCTTCTGATTCCAAAATGCTCAATGCGTCTTTCGCCATTTTCTCAACATCTCCAACTTTGCTCAAATATCCAGAAACACCATCTTTATTTACTTCAGGCAGCCCTCCTGCATTAGAAGAAATAACAGGAACACCAGATGCCAGAGCTTCTAAAGCAGCCAAACCAAAACTTTCAGTCTCAGAGGGAAGTAAAAATAAGTCACTAATACAATGTATTTCTTGAGCAGATTGAACATTGCCAACCATCTCAACATCTTTGCAAATTTGAAGTTCCTCACAGAGTTGTTCAATCTTAAAACGTTCAGGTCCGTCCCCTGCTAATAATAGTTTGGCTGGAATTTTATCCCTAATTTTTTTAAAAACTTTCACCACATCTTCAACACGCTTAACTTTTCTGAAGTTTGACATGTGACAAATCACACGTTCACCGTTTGGTGCTATCTCTTTTTTTCTTGCTAAATCCTCAGCTTTTGGCTCGGCACAATAGGAGTCATGACCTATGAAATTGTGGACCACCTCAATCTCTCGTTCAATTTTAAAATGTTTCAAGGTATCGTCTTTCAAACTTTGAGAAACTACTGTAACCGCATTTGAATTATTAATGCTGAAGGTAATCACCGGTTCAAAAGAAGGGTGCTTGCCAACTAAGGTAATGTCAGTTCCATGTAAAGTAGTGACAAATGGAATGTCAATATTATGTGTTTTCAATATTTGCTGTGCAAAATAAGCCGCAGATGCATGTGGAATTGCGTAATGCACGTGCAGTAAATCCAGTCCTTCATATCGCGTAACATCTACCAATTTACTGGTTAAAGCAAGTTCATAGGGCTGATAATCAAACAAAGGATAATGAAATGGTCTTACTTCATGATATCTAATGTTCGGATGAAAATGATCTAAACGAACGGGTTGATTATAGGAAATGAAATGAATTTCATGACCTTTAAGTGCTAATGCTTTTCCTAATTCAGTTGCAACAACGCCACTTCCCCCGAAAGTTGGGTACAATACAATTCCTATTTTCATATAAGTACAAAGATAATATGTCTCGTCATCATGTCAGACGAATTCATTCACTAAAAATTTCATTGAATCCGTTATTTTTTTGACTTATTCTGTAGCCAGGTAGATTGCCTCTTGAATATCCGTTCGAATATTTTCTTTCACGATTTTCCAGTTCATAGCGTCTGGGTAAACTCGGTTACTTAAAAACACATAAACAATGCCTTTTTCAGGGTCAGCCCAAGTGATGGTACCAGTGAAACCTGAATGTCCAAAACTGCTCAAAGAAACTTTATCGCAAGTCGGTCCACCGTCAAGTGATCGAACAGGTTTATCAAATCCTGCACCACGGCGATTACGCGGACAATATTGACATCTAGTGAAATCAGCAATGGTATCTTTATCTAGATAATTAACCCCGCCATAGTTTCCGTCATTAATGAGCATATACATTAAAGTCCCCAAATCAAGGGCATTAGAGAATAGGCCAGCATGACCGCCAACTCCGCCTTGCATAGCTGCTCCCGGGTCATGAACGTCTCCCCAAATTAATTGATCTCTAAAGGCAGTGTCTAATTCAGTAGGTGTAATTCTGTCTTTACTAAATCGATATTTAGGATGATAAGTCATGGTTGAAAGCCCCATTGGTTTATAAAAATTATCAGCTGTATATTCATCTAGGCCTTTACCTGTCTGCTTTTCTACTATAGCCTTGATGAAGTAGTAACCCATATCAGAATATTTATAGGTCTTTTTTCTCAATGCTTGACGAGTGATACGTTCTAACATGTATTGTTCATAATCGGGAGATATCCATAAATTATCTGCAACACGATAAGGATGTGTTGCGCTTGAATCTTTTTGGTAGTATTCAGGATTTGGTTTTCCAGCCTTTACTGTTCTAACATAGAAAGGTAGCCAAGGATGCAGGCCTGCTTGATGCGCCAACATTTCTCTCAGTACCATTTTTTCGTATCGCGTAGAATCCACAATTTCCGGCAAGTAATCACCTAATGTTTTGTCAATATCAATTAAACTATCTTTTTGTAGTTTGATAAGCGTTATAGTTGTCGCCGCTATTTTCGTGATGGATGCCAAATCGTATAAATCAGAAGTAATCACTTCTCTTTTCTTATCATAGGTATGATGTCCAAATGCCTTATTGTAAAATACGTTCCCATCCTTTATCGCAACAACTTGGCAGCCCGGAAAAGCGCCCATTTTTATTCCTGAATTACAGACTTTATCAATTTTAGCTAGATGCGTCATATTTACCCCTAATTCTTGCGGACTAACATGGCTAAGTCTAACGGTTTTATCATAAGATAATCCAAGTCCTGCAGGAAATTCACTTGATGCAGTCACTGGTAATTTACCAACTGGATTAATCCCTCCGAAAATGGCTTGAGCAGCTGCATTGTTGGTATAGTCATTGTCTTGATAGGCCACTAAGATTGCTTCGGTTTCAGATAAATCTCCAAATTTGTCGAGCACATATGGGTTACCAAATACAACGGTCACGACTTCCTGATGTCTTGAGAAAAGTTCATGCCATCCAATGGATTGTCGTGTTATTCCGAAATTCCTTTTTGGAGAATTATTGGTTCTGTGAAATCCAATAATGATCCGATCATAATCAGCCATTTTCTGAAATAATTCATCTTCTTCTTGTGCCGACAAGGCTCTTGGAACTTGGATTTGTTCTATTTCGTTATACAACCTCATGGTCTTGTAAAACTCATTGTTTTCAACTCCTCCAATGTTGAGATAGACTGTTTTTTTGGTATCTAGATTGGTGAGTGGTAGAGCGTTGTTTTTATTTTGAATCAAGGTAATAGACTGTTTCGCGATTTTTCTGTTCAAGACATCTGTTTCTACTGGATTCAATAGCTCATTCAAATTTTTGGTTTGAATAGGCTGATAATTATCTAAGCCGGCCCATTCTTTTGCCTTCAAAATTCTCAAGCATCTTTCATTGATGTCTTCCTCAGTTAAATCCCCAGATGCTAATGCTGCTTTTATCTTCTTAATTGCTACCGGAACATCTAATGGAAAAAGTAAGACGTCATTCCCTGCCATTAAAGCTTTCACATCTACTTCTCCAGGTTCATAATAAGATGAAACGCCTTTCATATTTAGGGCATCAGTAAAAATTAAGCCCTCAAATCCTAAACTGTCTTTTAATAAATCGGTAACGATTTTTGGAGATAAAGTTGATGCTTGGTTTTCAGTATTATCAAGAGCCGGAATGTAAAGATGCGCAATCATCATGCTCGCTAGCTTGTTTTGAATAAGCTCTTTGAATGGATATAACTCAACTGAATCAAGACGTGCTAAATCATGAGGGATGGTTGGTAAGGATTTGTGCGAATCCATGTCCGTATCACCGTGGCCAGGGAAGTGTTTTCCGCATGCCAATACCCGTTGTTCTTGCATACCATTCATATAGGCAATGCCGAATTCAGCTACCATTTCTTTAATCTCTCCAAAAGATCGATTATTGATTACCGGATTCTTCGCGTTATTATTCACATCAATTACCGGTGCGAAATTGATGTGAATTCCCAACAATTTACATTGTTGACCAATTTGTCGCCCCATTTCATAAATTAACTGGTCGTCAGGTAGCGCTCCTAGCATCATTTGCCTTGGATATTGCACAGTAGAATCTAATCGCATAGACAATCCCCATTCACCGTCAATAGCTATAAACAGGGGAGTTTTGGATTTTTTTTGAAAAGCATTGGTCAATTTAGCTTGCTTAATTGGGCTTCCTTTAAAAAAGATGAGTCCTCCTATGTGATGATCAGTAATTAGTTTGTTCAAAGCTGCGTAATGATCT
>JAUHXX010000138.1 GCA_030426825.1 Bacteroidia bacterium
AAAAATGACTACCCCAGAGGCTCTAATATGTCTTTTAGAATGAGCGTATTTAAAAGCATTGGAAATTTTAATGTTGAACTTGGTCGTAAAGGCAATAATTTGGCTGGAAGCGAAGAGAAAGATATCTTTCTAAGGATTTACAAAGATTCCAGTCTCAAGGTGTTATACGTACCAGACGCAATGGTGTATCATTGTGTGCCCCTCGAACGCACAACTTCAGAATTTATTAAACGCCAAGCGCTTGGAACTGGTAAAAGTGAAAGAGTTAGAGTGAAAAATGAGGGCGGCTTATCGGTAGTTAAACGATCGTTTATTGAACTTTTCAAATGGGCGGCAAGTTTCTTACTTTACTTCGTGTATGTGTTTAAGGGGCAATCGGCCAAAGGAGTTATGATCGTGAAATTTAGGTATTGGGTAAGTAAAGGCTTGTGGTCGAAGAATTGAAATAAAAAAGTAAATTTGATTTAGGTTTTATCCGGGAATTACTGAGTTTACGAATTATTAGAGCATAGACCTCTAGAGAAAATGAAAAAAAGTATAGCTAATTTTTATACCAATTCAATCTATTTTTTTGAAGCATTGATTAAAATTATTGTTCTCAGCAAATGGAATGTTAAGAATAATGCGATCAGCTCAAAAAAAGAGGAGGTTGTTGTATTGGCTAATGGTCCTTCGCTATCATCATGTTTAGACTCTGCTGATTTCATAGAAAGAATTGAAGAATGTGACACGGTTTGTGTTAATTACTTCGTGAACACAGAATATTTTGATAAGGTGAAACCAAACTATTATGTGATAGCAGCTCCAGAAATTTGGATTGAAGAGATGTACTATGAAAACAAAGCAAAAGGATTTGTTTTTTATGAGGACCTGGTAAAAAAGGTAGATTGGGAATTAATTCTTTTAATTCCATTCAGCGCTAAAAAGTATAAATTCTGGCAAGATATTTTGGCTGATAACAAAATGATCAAGATTAGTTATTATAACAATGCCTCATTTAATGGCAGTGAAAAGCTAATCAATTACGTGATTGCAAAAAAACTTGGAATGCCTAAATTGCACAATGTTTTGGGACCATCTATTTTAAATATGATGTGGAATGGCTACAAAAAGATTTATCTCACCGGAGTAGACCATTCATGGCTACCATTAGTTTCAGTCACTGATGATAATGTTGCTTTGGTTGGTCAACCTCATTTTTATGACAAAGACGCTAAGCCTGAAATTATGAAAGGTGGAGTTAAGAATCAGCGAAAGTTGCATGAGATATTGCATAAGTTTTATTTGTCCTTTAAAGGGTATTTTAATATTAAAAGCTATGCCCTTAAAAAAGACATTCAAGTAATCAATTTGACGAAAGGCTCTTTTATTGATGCCTTTGAAAAAAAACCTTTGTCCCAATTCATTAACAAAGAATAACCTTATTTTTACCAAACATGTTAGATCTTAATAATAAATCAATTCTGATAACCGGTGGAACAGGTTCACTGGGTAAGGCACTTACTCGAAGAATTTTTGAAACTTATCCTGACGTTAAACGGCTGGTTGTTTTTTCTAGAGATGAACAAAAGCAGTTTGTCATGGCCCAGGAGTATCCGAAAGATGCTTACCCTGCAATACGTTTTTTTATAGGTGATGTTAGAGATAAAGAAAGGTTATTGCGCGCATTTAAAGGGGTAGATTACGTGATTCATGCCGCAGCAATGAAACATGTACATTTGGCTGAATATAATCCATCTGAATGCATTAAAACTAATGTGAATGGTGCTGAAAATGTGATACATGCAGCGCTTGAGACCAGTGTTACCAACGTGGTAGCATTATCCACAGACAAAGCTTGTGCGCCAATAAATTTATATGGTGCAACCAAGTTAACATCCGATAAATTGTTCGTTGCGGCCAACAACATAAAAGGGCGTTCAGATATTAAGTTTTCAGTGGTACGTTACGGAAACGTAATGGGGTCGAACGGTTCTGTAATTCCTTTCTTTATTGAAAAAAGAAAAGAAGGGTTTTTACCCATAACAGATCCCAACATGACACGATTTAATATTTCATTGGATGGAGGAGTGGATATGGTTCTTCATGCCTTAGAAAATGCTTGGGGAGGTGAAATATTTGTTCCTAAAATTGCTTCCTATAAAATTGGGGATGTGGCTGAGGCTGTTGCACCGGGAATAGAACAACGTGTTATTGGAATGAGACCTGGTGAAAAGATTCATGAAGAAATGATTACGCATTCGGATTCTTTTTACACCTATGATATGGGCAAATATTACGCAATTCTACCAACAGTTCCTAATTGGGATTTAGCCAAGTATTTGGAGGCCTTCAATGCTAAAAAAGTTCCTGAAGGTTTTGAGTATAATTCTAATCAAAATGACGATTGGGAAACGCCAGAATCATTAAGAGCATTGATTGTTAAGCATGTAGACCCGAATTTCACAGTTTAATACAAATGAAAAAAATTCCATACGGAAGGCAGAGTATTACGGATAAAGATATTGAGGCGGTTGTTTCAACGCTTACATCCGATTATTTAACTCAAGGACCAAAAGTCAAGGAGTTTGAAATTGAATTTGCTGCTTATGTTGGAGCTAAATATGCAGTGGCAGTTTCTAATGCTACAGCAGGTTTACATATTTCGGTATTAGCGTTGGGCTTGAAGCCTGGTGAACGTGTAATTACAACACCAATTACATTTGCTGCTTCAGCCAACTGTGTGCGCTATGCAGGGGGCGAAGTGTGGTTTGCAGATATTGATCCATCATCCTATTTATTGGATATTAACAGTACCAAAGAATTAATTGAATCGAAACCTCCCGGATTTTTTAAGGGTATTATTCCTGTCGATTTTGCTGGACTTCCGGTTGATTTGGAAAAATTTAGGGAATTAGCTGACGAGCATGGTTTGTGGTTAATTGAAGATGCTTGCCATGCCCCTGGTGGTTTTTTTACTGATTCAACGGGGACACAACAAAAATGCGGCAATGGAAAATTTGCTGATATTTCTGTTTTTTCATTTCACCCAGTGAAACATATTGCTTGTGGCGAAGGTGGAATGTTGACAACTAACTCAGAAGAAATTTATAAGAGCTTACAATCTTTAAGGACCCATGGTATCACCAAGGAAGATATGTCTAGAAATGAAGGGGGATGGTATTATGAAATGAAAGAGCTCGGTTTTAATTATCGATTAACAGATTTTCAAGCAGCACTGGGAATAAGTCAATTACAAAAAAATGATGTCGGCGTTGTCAGAAGAAATGAAATAGCTCAAAAATATAAGAAGGCCTTTGAAGGTAAATTAAAGTTTCAGTCGTTAAAACAGGGGGATTTGAATGCACATCATCTGTTTGTGATTGAGGTGGATAAAAGAAAAGAACTGTACGACTTTCTTCATCAAAACAATATCCTTGCTCAGATCCATTACATACCAGTACATACATTGCCATATTATCAGTCTATTGGATACGAAAATGCTAAATTGGAAAATTCAGAATCGTATTATCGTTCTTGTATAAGTTTGCCCATGTTTCCAACTTTAACTGATGACGAACAACAATATGTAATCGATAAAGTTATTGAGTTTATTCATGGGTAGTTTATGTATCATACCGGCTAGGGGAGGATCGAAAAGAATCCCTCGAAAAAATATTAAAGATTTTTTGGGTAAGCCAATTATCGCCTATTCCATAGAAACTGCGTTAAAATCTGAATTGTTTGATGAGGTTATGGTTTCTACAGATGACGAAGAAATAGCGAAAATTGCTGTTGAATATGGAGCCAAAGTTCCATTCATGCGTACAAAGGAAAATTCTAATGATTTTGCTACGACTTTGGATGTTTTGTATGAAGTGTTAAACGGTTATATTAATAAGGGGCTTGAATTTGATCAGGTCTGTTGTTTTTATCCTTGTGCGCCTTTCGTATCAGTTGAATTAATTCAGCAAGCATATAGAAAGATGATGAAAAATAATTATGACATTATTTTTCCTGTTTTAGCTTATTCTCATCCAATACAAAGAGCCTTTAAAATTTCTGATACAGACACTCTAGTGTTATTTGATGAAGAGCATAGAAATAGCCGCTCACAAGATTTAGAGAAAAGTTATCATGATTCAGGTCAGTTTTATTTGATACAAGCTCAAAAAATATTAAAGAAAAAGGATGTTTTAACTGGTTTTATAGGGTTTGTAGAGGTTTCTGAGTTGGAATGTCAAGATATTGACACCATGATTGATTGGAAGATTGCGGAATTAAAATACTCTTTAAAGTAGAATTGAAAAGGTGTTATAAAATATTGAACATACAGAGATATTCCAAAAAAGAGTATACTATCGTTCCTATCAGAGACCAAGATCAACTTCTTATCATGAGATGGCGAAATGAACAGATGTATCATTTACGCCAAACAGAGTTTTTGACCGAAGAAAAGCAGGCTTTATACTTTAAGGACGTTGTTGCTGGATTGTTTGAAGAAGATTATCCTAATCAGCTGTTATTTTCTTTTATGAAAAATGAACAATGTATTGGATATGGTGGTTTGGTCCATATTGATTGGATTGAAAAAGAAGGAGAACTTTCTTTTATTATGAATACGGCTCTTGAATTAAATTATTTTGAAGAAATATGGACTGCATTTCTAAAGTTAATTGAAAAACCAATTTTTGAAGAGTTACGTTTTCAACAGATTAAGACTTATGCGTATGATCTAAGGCCGAAACTGTATGAGGTTTTGGAAAAAAATGGATACTTTCGGTACAAAACATTGGTGGAAGAGGTTTTGATCAAAGATGAGAGAGTTAACGTTGTAATTCATAAAAAAATAAATCCAAGAGTATTTAATGATGAATAAGTCGGAAAAAAATAAAATTATTGGAAAGCGAATTTATTTAAAAAAGCTTGATTTTAATGAGATTGACAGCAGAGTATTAGATTGGTTTGAAAATTCTGATCTTATGAAATATTATACTAATTCGAAAAGGAAAATAACAAAATTGGATTTGGAGAAAAGTATAAAGCAAGGCGAGTTAAATGAAAATAATTATACTTATGGTATTTATACCTTGGAAAAAAATGTTTTGATTGGGACAATTAAGTTGGGACCAATCAATCTCGCTCATAAAATTTCGGATTTAGTCGTTTTACTTGGGGATACTGATTATCATGGTAAAGGTTATTCTGTCGAAGCAATTGAGTTAGGGAATAAATTGGCTTTTGAGGTTTACGATATTAGGAAGCTTTTTGGGGGCATGTATGAAAGTAATATTGCATCAATAAAGGCGTATACTAGAGCTGGTTGGGTTATTGAAGGTAGGTTAAAAGGGCATTATTTAGAGGGTGAAATGGCTTTAGATAGAGTGCTTGTAGGTTGTTTCAATCCAAAATACTTTCCATTTAAAAAGAATTTAAATGATTAATGAAACACAGAGGAATACTTTCATTATTGCAGAATTATCGGCAAATCATGGAGGTGATATTAATATCGCCCTAGAGACTATTCGTGCAGCAAAAAGATCTGGTGCAAATGCTATTAAATTGCAGACCTATACAGCTGACACAATTACCTTAAAAAGTAAAAAGAGCCACTTTAAAATCAACCAAGGCACGCATTGGGATGGTCAATATTTGCACGATTTGTATTCTTCTGCAAGTTTACCATGGGAGTGGCATCAGAAGTTATTTGAAGAAGCTCATAAACAAGACTTGGTTTGTTTTTCTTCTCCTTTTGATAAATCAGCTGTTGATTTTCTTGAGGAATTAAATTGTCCTATTTATAAAATCGCTTCTTTTGAAATTACCGATATCCCATTGATAGGTTACGTTGCTTCAAAGGGGAAACCCATTATTATTTCTACTGGTATTGCAGATATCAATGATGTCCAATTAGCTATAGATACATGTAAAGAATTTGGAAATGAGCAGATCACCATTCTTAAATGTACTTCTGCCTATCCTGCCGCTCCAGAAGACGCTAATTTGCTGACAATTCCTGATATTCAAAAACGATTTGGGGTTAAAGCAGGTTTGTCAGATCATACCTTGGGGATCGAAGCTGCAGTCGTGGCAACGGCACTTGGAGCGACCGTTATCGAAAAGCATTTTATTCTAGATAAATCTATTGGTGGACCTGATGCGCATTTTTCTCTAGATGAAAAGGAATTTAAGCAAATGGTAGATGCGGTAAGAAAAACTGAGCTAATGATGGGTGAAGTTGATTATGAGATGACTGAAAAGAAAAAACTTAGCAGACAATTTTCAAGGTCTTTATTTGTGGTTGATGATATCAAGGCAGGGGAACTTATAACACATCAAAATGTGCGTTCAATAAGACCTGGATTTGGTTTGCATCCAAAATTTCTACCAGAGGTTTTGGGAAAAAAGGTATTACAGAATTTAGAAAAAGGGACACCTCTTGAGTTAAAACATATTGATAATAAGTAGCTATGCACCATAGCATGTTGTTAATTATTCTTAAATGAAATAATTGAGCAATCAATAATTCGTTTCTTAGTATAAAAATTAGGTTTGGGTATTATTCAAAAACAAGCGTTAAGATCTTCACTAGTCAATTTTATTGGTGTTGGATTTGGTGCTATTACTAGATTGTCAATGCCCGTTATTTTAACCGAACGGCAAATTGGACTAATTCAGTTGCTGGATTCGGTTTCCGGTTTTTTTGTCACCATTTTCAGCCTGGGCTACACACAGATTCTTTCCATGATTTTTCCCAAGTTTAGGGATGAGGAGTCAGGACATCACGGTTTTTTGATTTTTGGAATTCTTTTATCAATTCTGGGAGTAACAGTAAGTTGGTTAATTTTTTACTTTTTTGGGGATTATTATTTTAATTCGACAAATGGAAATGACTTTTTCAAAGCTTTTTCATTTCTCATTTTTCCTCTCATATTTTTTAGGATTATTTTCCGAAATCTTGATGGATATATTCGAATGCTATTCAATACGGTTTTCGGTGTTTTTCTAGAATCATTCATCAACAAGTTACTGCTCATGATGAGTATAGTAGCATTTGCCCTTTCATGGATAAATTTCGAATTTCTAGCATATGCATTCAGTCTAATTTTATGTTTACCCGGGTTGTTCATTAGCGCATTTGCCCTGATTAAAACTAAAAAAATTACA
This sequence comes from Bacteroidia bacterium, assembly GCA_030426825.1. GTDB lineage: Bacteria > Bacteroidota > Bacteroidia > Flavobacteriales_D > Crocinitomicaceae > Paracrocinitomix. The sequence continues at coordinate 7,147 of JAUHXX010000138.1, forward strand.
CTACCGAGTAAAGAATTGCTTGCCCCTTCTAACCGAAAATTGATGTTGCAGTATTCTATGTTTGGTGTTTTTACAGGATTGTCAGGGTCGGTAGTTTTGTATATCGACAGTTTAATGGTGAACAAAATGATTTCAATTGAAGCGCTCGGAATATATTCAACGTTCTATTTTGCTGCTCGCTTGATTATCATTCCTGCATTGAGCATCAATCGAATATCTGCAGTGATTCTCGCTGAGTCATGGAAGAATAAGGACATGGATAATATTCAGTCAATTTATGAGAAGAGCTGTTTGAATCAGTTAATTTTAGGAACCTTTCTTTTTGTGTTGGGATGGGCATGTATGGACCCTGTACTCAGTTTTTCACCCAAATTATTGAATTATGCAGATTATAAATTTGTCTTTTTCTTTTTGGGAATTGGTTTATTGGTAGAAATGATGACAGGTACGAACGCAGCAATTATCTCTACATCCAAAAAATACAAATATGAAACCTATTTTAATTTAATTTTGGCCGGATTAATTATTGTATTTAATTATTTTCTCATAAAGCAATTCCAGGTGGTTGGGGCTGCTGCAGCTTCTTTTCTGGCAATGATGCTCATCAACATCATTCGGTGGTGGTTTTTGAATAAGAACTACGGATTACAGCCTTTCAACGGTCGTTTTTTAAAAGCGTTCCTAATAGCCGCTAGTTTTATTTGTTTAGTTTGTTTCGTGGACTATGAAGCTCAATCTTGGGTTAAATTATTAGTAAATGCTACTTTCATTACAATTGCTTTTTGGTCGGTTATTCTTGGCTTGAATATATCTCCTGACATGAATAATTGGATTAAAAAGATTTATGCGAAATTTGTAAAGCGATAAAAGAAAATGAAATTCGAGGAAACAATTCGTGAGAATATAGCTAAGCAACACTTTTTAATAACAGGTGGTGCAGGATTCATAGGATCCAACTTGGTGGGTGAGTTATTAAATCTAGGTGCAGAGAAAGTTACCGTTTTAGACGATTTGAGCACCGGTTATGCAGAGAACATTAGTGAGTTTCAAACGCATCCACAATTCAATTTTATTGAAGCTTCTATTACAGATTTGCAGAGTTGCATAAGTGCTTTTAATGGAGTAGATGTGGTTTTTCAAATGGCTGCCTTAGGCAGTGTTCCTAGAAGTATAGATAATCCTCTTGCTTCTAACGCCGTAAATGTTACCGGATTCTTAAATGTATTAGAGGCCGCAAAGATATCTAAAGTAAAAAAGGTGGTGTATTCGTCTTCTTCTTCAGTGTACGGAGATGATGAACACCAGCCAAAGTTAGAACAATATACAGGTAATCCTCTTTCTCCTTACGCGGTTACTAAGAAAGCTAATGAATTGTATGCCAGAACCTTTGCTGATTTATATGACATGTCGATAACAGGTTTGCGGTATTTTAATGTGTTCGGCCCAAAACAAAGAATGACCGGGGCTTATGCTGCGGTAATTCCCATTTTCATCAATAATTTATTGAATAACGAGCCATGTACAATAAATGGTGTTGGAGATATCTCTCGCGACTTTACATACGTTAAAAACGTTGTGGAGGCCAATATTCTGGCTGCTTTCAATACGAATGAAAAGCATGAGATCTATAATATTGCAATGGGGGGGCAATTGTCACTCAATGAATTATATAATACTATTGAAAAATTTATTGGTTCTAAACAACAACCCATTCATGTTGAAGAACGTCTAGGGGACATAAAGTCAAGTATGGCAAATATTGAGAAAGCAAGAACAGGATTGAATTATTCTCCAGTTGTTGGATTGAGAGAAGGTCTTGAATTGACCATAGAATGGAATAAAAACAAAAAAAAGTAAATGACTGCAAAGTTTATTCTATTTAGCATTTTTGTTTCCGTCTTACTTTATCCAAAGGCACAAATGCATCAACAACATTGGCACTTTGGTAATACTAACAGAGGGCTTTTTTTTGATGGTAGCACCGGTTTTACACCAACTCTTACGACAAATAGCTTCACTCCATTTGGGAATG
>JAUHXX010000139.1 GCA_030426825.1 Bacteroidia bacterium
ATCCCAAACAAAAACACTAAGACCAATTTTGTCTTCATGAAATTACATACGCCGATCTCATGTGAATAGATTTATTTGAAGGATTGAATCCAGCCAAATTGATGATTTTGAACTCCGACCATTTTTAGTTCGACAACGCCGTCATTAGTCACCTCAACAAATATCATATTGTCATCAATATTACTGCCCATTCCACTTGCTACATACCGAATATTATCTTCTTTCGCATACATGAACGGATCTACTTGATCTGAAGCGCCGATATCTCCTGCGATCAAATAAACCGGAACATTTAGGCTGTCCAAATAAGGTTGAAAATCATCCCAATAAGATATGCTACCAGGAAAATGAGGACGATAATTCACCTCAACATCTCCAAACTGATTATCTGGAGACCACCAGATCAATTCATGACAAAAAATAAATATGTTATCGACAGTGGCCTTACAAGAATCAATTTGACTTTTTACCATTGCTAATTGTTCGCCATCAATGTTCCAGTTTCTGGGCGAAAGAATGAAGAACAAATCGTTTGCATAGTTAAACGCATAGGGATCTGGATATCTTTCGTGATAAACAGTGCTTTTATCGTGATTACCTGGTGCAATATGAATGGGCACTTTGAATTTATCGATATCCGCTTCTGCGGCATCCCAATATTCTACTGTAGGTTTCGGAACCACATCACCTGTGAGGATACCGAACTCTAATTTGGGATAAGCATTGATTTGCGGAATCATGTTTTTAAAAGGAGGATGTAATCCATATTGAAATTCCATAGGATTCCCGTAGGTATGTCCGGCAACAAAAAATGTATATCCTACTTCTTCGGGCAATGCATAAGACTGCGGAGAAAATATATTGTTATCAGATTCAGTCGAACAAGAGCTCAACTTTAGAATTGAAGCAATACACACAAATATGAAGTTCCGAGCATTCATAATCCCCAAAGTTACCATCTTTAAGATATTTATTTAGTAAATTTTTAACACCTGACTTTATTGATTAAATGTAATTTAGTGTGTTGTGAATAATAAGAGTATCAAAACCGTCATCATTTTAGGTATCATATCGATACTTTTTGTGCTTATTATTCAAATTTTCTGGATTCAAAAAAATCTCGATTTTCAAGAAACCAACATAAAAATTCAAAACAGACAAGACAGTCTTAACATTGCTCAATTTGATGATAAGGTGATTATTGCTCTAAAAAAAGTAGCCGAGGATATCCAAAACATCAATCAAACGGATATGAATTTATACGGCAATGTGCAGCAACGCTCTCCTAATTACTTCACCGTTGAAATGCAAGATACCGTGCACCCATTCTTGCTCGAACAGTTATTGAAATGGGAATTTGACGAGAAAAATTTACAAGAAGACTTTCAATTCGGCATCTACGATTGTTGGTCTGATAGCATCATCTACGGAAACTATATGAAATATGAAAGTGACTCAATTTATGTGGTTGAATCGCTCGCAAACTATCAGCCAGAAATTGATGAAGTTGGCCTAAAACTGAATACCGACCTGCACTATTTTGGTGTTATTTTTCCTTCACGCGGTCATCATCAATTCAATAACGTACCCAGTAAAATTACACCCTGGCTTTATTTAGCGGCCATCATATTTTTCGTTGTTGTGTTCTTTTCATTTACAGTGTCCGTTATTCTCAGACAGAAAAAACTCTCTGAAGTCAAAAACGACTTTATCAATAACATGACGCATGAACTTAAGACACCCATAGCAACTATTCGCATTTCAAGCGAAACCTTATTGAATTTTGATGACCAAACCGAATTGGACAAGCGTTTACGGTACGCAGGAATAATATATAAAGAGAATAAACGTCTGGAACAACAAGTTGAACGGGTACTCAACATTGCCAAATTGGATAAGAAAGAATTGAAGTTTAAAATCGAAACTTTCGATATCCATGAAATAATTGAAGAAGCAAAGGAAAACTTTGAGTTTTCACAAATTGAAGAAGCTCAAGGGAAAATTGCAATGCAATTAAATGCCACGAACTTTATAGTTGCTGCAGACCAAGTGCATGTGACCAACGTCATTCACAATTTAATAGATAATGCAATAAAATATTGTGATAAAAAGCCTGACATTTTTATCTCTACAGAAAACGTAAAGAATAAAATCTTAATCAAGATAAAAGACAACGGAAAGGGAATTTCAAAAGAGAATTTAAAGTTCATTTTCGATAAATTTTACCGTGTTCCTACAGGGAACGTTCATGATGTCAAAGGATTTGGGTTAGGGCTATATTATGTAAAAACAATTTTAGAAGAATTGGGAGGATCAATTCAAGTGAAAAGCACACTGGGCAAAGGTTCTACATTCACCATTACGCTCAATACTATTACCAAATAATATGAACGAAGAAATTAATATTCTACTAGTTGAAGATGATTACAATTTAGGATTTGTAATTCAAGATCAATTGAAATCACAGGGTTACACTGTACACTTTGCCTCTGATGGTGTTGAAGGATTGAAAAAATTCAATGAATCAAAAGTTCACATGTGTATTTTTGATGTGATGATGCCTAAAAAAGATGGTTTCACCTTGGCACGAGACATTAGAAAAACCAATCAAGAAGTACCCATTTTATTTTTGACTGCCAAAAATCAAACAGAAGATAAAATTGAAGGATTCAAGGCCGGTGGTGATGATTATCTCACCAAGCCATTTTCAACAGAGGAATTTTTGTTGAGGGTAAAAGCCATATTGAAACGCGTTAATTTGGTTGAAAAAGAAGAAATTCCAACCAGTTTTGATTTGGGCACCATCACTTTTGATGCTGAAAACTATGTACTTAAATACAAAAATGGGGAGGATAAAAAACTCACTAAAAAAGAAGCTAAAATATTATTGTTGTTGGTTCAGAATATCAACAAAGTTTTACCTAGAGATGTTGTTCTTAATTCAGTTTGGGGTCAAGATGACTATTTCGTGGGAAGAAGTTTGGATGTGTTTATCACCAAATTGCGAAAGTATCTGAAAGAAGATGAAAAGGTAGCCATTAATAACATTCACGGAGTAGGGTTTAAACTAACAATCGATTAATAATGGAATTAACTTGGGATGATTTTGCGAAAGTCGATATCCGTGTTGGAACCATCTTAGAAGCCACTGACTTTCCAGAAGCGCGGAATCCAGCATATATTTTAAAAATTGATTTCGGCGATTTGGGTATTAAAAAGAGTTCTGCTCAAATCACTGATCTTTATCAAAAAGAAGACTTAATCGGCATGCAAATTTCTGCTGTAGTGAACTTTCCGCCCAAGCAAATTGCAACCGTTATGAGTGAGTGTTTGGTGCTTGGAGCAATTGGTAAAAACAAGGAAGTTAGCCTTCTTCAACCTTCTGTTAAAACTTTTAACGGCTCAAAAATCGGCTAAATTTGAATTTATCTCTACTTTTGCTGAAAATCTAAAATCAATGAAAAGAAATTTAATATTACTAAGTCTTGTGGCTAGTTTCGGATTTTTCTCTTGTGGAGGAGCAGAAGAAACTACTGAAGAAACCACAGAAAATGAAGTTATTGATAGTACTGAAGTTATCGAAGAAGAAGTAGAAAGCACTTTGGCATTTGACGGAGTTGACAAAGGTGATTACACTTTATATGGTCACTCAGAATTTTCTGCTGACGGCGCAGCAACTACAGATGAAATGTTCGTAGAATTTGAAACGGCTGGTTCTTTCAACAGAGCAGTTGAAGTAGAAATTGATGCAGTATGTCAAAAAGCAGGATGTTGGATTACGTTTAAAGACAGTGACAAGAATGACGTTCGCGTGTTCTTTAGAGATCATTTCACTATTCCAATTGAAACTCCAAGCGGAACTAATGCTGTTTTATTGGGTCAATTAGTAATGGATACCCTAACTGTTGATTTCCAAAAACACTTATTAGATGATGCTGCAGAAGCAGGTGAAGAAGTTGCTCAAGAAGAATATGATGCAATTACTGAAGACAAAATTGAAGTGTCATTCGATTGTGAATCGATTCTAGTAAAAAAATAGACTTCAAAAACATTTTTTGAATCCCTCTTAGCTGAATGTTGAGAGGGATTTTTTATTTCTCAAATCTTGCATAAAGTAAATCGACATCAAGTTTCGTTTGACCTTTCGTCAATTCTCCATTCATTTTAATTTGAGATCCTTTATCTACCAATAAAACAGTATCAGCATTTTCAATGGTGGTGAGTTCAAAATCAATTGAAGCCGAGCCATATTCAGCCTTTTTTCTGAAGGCCATTAATCCATAGGTTACCTCATCTATGGTAATCGATTTCCCAGTCAAGATGCTTTGATCTTTAGCGGCGATACCCGTAATTGCCCCTTGAATATTGATGTTTGCTAAAGTTAAATAAGATCTTTCTCCACCAGAAACTCCTTTATCGCCACTGTTTTCAATTTCAATATTTTCAAGGCTAATTGTCGATCCTGAAAAATCAACACAATCGTTGCCAGTATTTTTAAATACCGAATTACTTATGCTTCCCGTGCAAAAATCGGCATCAAAACCATCTGAGAAAGTTCCATCCATAAAGAGATTATTGATTTCAAAATGACTTCGAACTATATTCAAGCCATCTTCAGATAGGGCATTTGTAATTTTAATCTCATTGATTCGGACATCCGATTCGTAGACCGTTACTCCACCTGTTAGTATCCAGTTTTTATAGTGCAGATTTGATAATCCTGAAAACTCAACGAATTCCATTACTGTATTCTTAGCATTTAAAACAGTCAATCCATGACTTGTTCCGTCAATGCAAAAAATCTTAATTGGTGACACTTTAGAGCCAACTGCTGTAAAGCTGTTATTCACTATCAACCCACCTCCATTAGAAAAACAAATAGAAACTCCAGGCTTCACTTCAACTTCATATTTTGAAGGAATAGATACTAAATTTTCAATGATGACATCTTTATTAAATACGGCCTTGTTATTCAAGATTGCATAAGGCAAGGGTTTAGATTTATTCGATTTTGCCAACTCCATTCGATTAGAAACACCAGTTGGTTTTTTCCAAGGAATTATTTTCGCTGCATATTCTTTGTAGCCTTTATTCTGAACAGTAAAAAATAACTTCTTTGGTTCTTCGTTGAATTTCAAATTGACAGCTGCTGGGTTCTTTTTAAATCCGCCTAATTTAATTGCCTTCTCAAACTGAATACGGGTGGAAAGCGAATCACCTTTTTCCCAAGCAGTTATTGAAATGTCATTGACATGATAATTTTCAACTTCTACAGAGAATTGATTTGAATCAATTCTAGTCATATAAGCGTTAAGAGCAACTCCTTCAAAAAAGACAGTATCCGATCTTGATTCGTAGGTTTTATCAACTGTCCAATGGCTTGGAGGAAGATTTTTCGCTAGTGTTTTCTCCCACAGGTCATTCAATCTATTATATGCTTTGCGCATGTGCTCAGCGTTGTCGTAATAAATTTGCTGATTCAAATGATAATAAGGCTCTTCTACCTGGATAGCCAAGGTCAAGGTATCAATTTGACCTTGATATTTTCCGAACATACTATCTAAATAGGCAACCGTTGTCATTTCTTTTAGGTAGTACAGATACTTCTCTTTAAACGGCCTACTCAACATCACGGCATTCGTTAAGCTGGCATCTTTCCCTCTTTCGGCGTCTGGTAGTTTTGCCTCTATTGAATTAATAAAATAAGTACCGTAAGAAAATGGCATTACGTCATATACAATGTGCTCTAGTTTTTGGGTGATGGGATTAAAATAAAACCTTCTGTTGTGCCATGCAGAACTGTGGTAACCTCCACATAAATCCAATAAAACATAATATTTCGCAAGTTGGTCGACATCAAAAATATCTTCAACAGGGATATGTCCATTTTTAAACAAGGTCATTAATTTTGCCCCCTCTTCGAAGTTCTTAGATAGTACCTCAGATGAAGTCGTTCGGTTTTCTTTAAATGGCTTCACAAGTGCCCCTTCATAATATGGAAAATCTATCAATCTAATATCAGAGCTTTCTTTCAAAGAGATTTGCCATACGCCACTTTCGTCAAACTTTAAAATTGGTCCTTCTCGCCTATTTCGTTGTTCGAGCAATTGCTTATCAAAATGCTCTTCTAGTACAAAGACGCCATAATAATTGTTATTCACTGCAACATTTACAAAATCAAACTTAGTTGACAGAATATCCAATTCATCTGCCAGCTTATGAACAAACCACTCGCTTACATAACTTCTAGTTCTGGGATGTTGTATAGAATACGTTTTCAAGCCGTTATACGCGGAATTGCCTCTCATTTTTATTCTCAATGAGACTTTTCCACTTGAAAGATGATCTGTCCAATCTCCTTTTAATTTGGCTTTAATTTTCTTTAGCTCACCTTCATGAAAAATATGCCCTTTAACGTATTTTTTATAGCGACTCGCTATAACCCTTTCTTTACTTGCTTGTTTAACGAAACTTTTCAGCTTAATTTTTGACTTTTCACCGAATTGAATGTTGAGTTCAGGAAGCAAATCATTTTTAGGAATGGCCGCCTTTTTCTCAAAGGCAAAATCATCAAAATAGGATAATTTACCTCCACTAAACACGTGCACCTTAATTTCGGTTAGCCCTTCTGAAACTATTAGCGACACATTGTGTTGGATCCAATCTCCATCTTGCTCTGTGATATCATAGTAACTCGATTTTATTTCTTGATGCGCATCTTCTCCATATATATTCACAGCTAAAGAAGCTTTATCGTGACTTAATTTTTGCCAAACTGAAAACCTGAGATAGTCACCTTGCTTTACATTTGAGAGTGTGAATTTAAAGGCGTATTTATTTACCGAATCGAGCTTAGCTGAATATTTTCCAGAGCGGGCAAAATCACTTGATTGGGTGATCCCTTGACTCAACAAAATATTCGGGTCAGTAGTCGCATATTTTTTATCTCCAGCTTCGTCAATTATTGTTTCTGCATCACAAACAAATGATTCAACATTAGATGAATCAATCACAATTTCAGGCTCACAAGAGATGAAAAAAATCGCTAGAACGATAAATAAATGTTTCTGAATCATTGGGGCAAAAATATCTATTTTCATTTATTAAACTGACTATACAAAACTTCAATATCAATAAATTGTTGCCCAAGATGATATTTATCATCAACTATTACTTCAGACCCCAATCCCACAAGTTTATTAAATTGATCATCTGAGTTGTAAAAACCTTGTACTGCTAGCACAGCGGGAGCAAATTCTGGTTTTTTCTGGAAGGCCATCAAATGGCACTGTGCATGCTCTATTGATAATCCAATACAAAAAACCATAGACTCATCCTTTGAAGCAATACCGTTTAAACAACTTGAAATAATGACATTTTTCACAAATAAGTTTGACCTCTCCCCTCCAGAAATGCCTTTATCACCAATATTTTTTAACTGTACCGACATTACCGAAATCGTTGACCCTGAAAAATCTAATCCATCATTCCCCGTGTTCTTGATCTTGGAGTTTGAAATCATCCCGTTGCAGAAATCCGCGTCAAAACCGTCAGAAAAGGTTGAATCTATATATAAATCAGAAATTTCAAAATCACTTCTAATGATGTTTAGCGCATCTTCAGCATACGAATTAAAAATACGTACATGGTTTAACGAAACTTGTGATTCGTAAATACTCACAGCCCCTGTTTGAACCCAATTGTCATAATTTAAATTGGATAGCCCTGAAATTGTACAGTGCTCCATCCGGGTTTCTCCATTAAATATTGTCAGGCCATTGGAGCTAGAATCTTGACAAATAAATTCTATAGGTTGATACTTCGTTCCAACCGCATTGATTCCGTTATTGCAAATTATGCCTCCGCCTTTTTCGAAAATAATTCTTGAACCTTTCTCTATTTCAAGATTTATTCCATTTGGTAAATAAAACATCTTGTTAACCACAAACTCACCTTGTATTTTTACTTTTTGTACACCATTAAAATGGGGTGTTTCTAAATTCATCCTAGCCACTTTTCCTGATTGTTTTTTCCAGGGTAGGATTTTTTTCGAATACAATTTTCCTGGATGATTTGCTGCCTCAAAAAAGATGCGTTCCGGTTTGTCTACTGTAAAAAATGAACAGGTGTCTGCAAGAGTCGAGAAAGCTTTCAATCTGCTCAAATCATTGAATTGAAACATGTAATTCTGCCCCGAGTCCAGTTGAACTGATTTAAGTTCAACATCATTCAAATGATAATTCTCTATAAAAACATGAAAGGTATTCGAGTCTATTTCTTCTGAATAGGCGTTGATGGATACATTGTCAAGAAAGATGGTGTCTTCCAGCTCCTTGTAAGCCATTGGCCTCACCCAATCAATTGGCGATTCAAATTTTGCTGCCTTCACTTCCCACAAACTATCAAAACCAACTAAGCTGTCTTGCAAAAACTCAACATGATTGTAGAACTTGTTCTTTTCAAATGAATAATCAGGCTCATCAGTTTGAATACACTTTTCTAAAAACGTCAATTCAGGATCTAAAAGAGCAAAAACAGAATCTAAGTAATTTTCATTTGCCCTTAGGGTTAAATGATAGAAAAAACGTTCTTTAAATATAAGATCTAAAAACAGTGCGTTATCAAAAGCAAATTCAGGTACTGTTCCTGCTCTCAACAATTTCGTTTTCATGTAAAAATCTTCGTCTTCTTTTGCAAAGGGTAATACATCATAAACAATATGCTCAAGCTTTTGGGTTACAGGGTTAAAATAAAATCTCCTATTATGCCAACGTGTGGTATGATCATATCCAGCCAATTCAGCCAACACATAAAACTTTGCAAGTTTATCCATGTCAAAAAGTTGATTCAACTGAAGATGACCATCTAAATAAAGGCTCAATAACTTAGACCCGTCTTGAAATTGATTAAACAAGGTTTCAGATTTCTGGGTTCTGTTCTTTTTAAATACGCTAATATGCGCAGCTTCAAAATATGGGAATAGTACATGCTCTTCATGATTTTGATTGTATAAAGTACTCTCCCATGTTCCTCCTTCATCAATTTTTAAAATGGGACCTTCGCGATAAGCAGAGCTTTCAACCAATTGCTTATCAAAATGCTCTTCAATAGCATAAACCCCTTTTTGCTCATTATTAATTTCAACATGAACAAAACTGAAATCTGTG
>JAUHXX010000140.1 GCA_030426825.1 Bacteroidia bacterium
CGTCTCCGCCCTGTTCAATATGCGCGTTTAAATGCTCTTTTCCACATTCAAATCTCAAATTTATGTCATCTTCTGATAAGCAATTATTTCCGTTGTAGTAGTCATGTATAATAACAGCATCTACAACATCATTTAATGTGGCACCATCAGCTGTGAAATCTTGACTCATTAAATTTACTAAGCCAGGATAATTAGGACTTGAGGTGTTGGAGGTGTTGTGCCAAGTTCTGCTCGATTTAGAAACCAAACCAACTTTAAGATCTACTTTACCAGTAAAATAACACTTTAAGCGCTCGGCATAAATCTCCGCCAAATCAGCATATTCATTGACCGACATTCCATAGTTATTAACGTTATAACCAGGATTACCTCCGTCATTATCATAATACTCATTACCCATTTCAACATAAAGTGGATCAGTAGCATTTAAGTCTAAACTGTCAACTAAAAACTGAATTGCATCTTGTGTCTCTTTATAGTAAAGTTCAAAGCGGTATACATCTGGATCATTGTTAAACAACGCCTCATTACCAGCATAACTATAGGTGAATTGTTGGCTACAATCGTAGTTACTCATTGGTGTTAATGCAGGCGTTCTTCCGCAAGTTTGAAGACAAAAAATTGAAACCGGATCAAAATTAAAATGTGTCAACAAATTCACAACATAAGTGACTTGTACTTGATGCGCTCCTCCAGTGGAATCTTTGATATTGTTGATGTAATTTGTAAATCCAGAAATGTAGTTTTCAGTTGATGTCAAACGAGAATCACTTTGACATAAGCTTTTCGGATTGGCAAGAAAAACAGCTTCTCCAATTAGCATTCCGAAACCCTTAGCCATTACAGGTGCACTTGCGTCATACACTGTGCTTTCACCATAATCATAAAGATGATACCATCCGGATTGGGTTCCTCCTGGAAAGCGAAGTACTTGTGGTCTAAGTTTCACCGTTTCCTGTAAAACGCTTGTTTTCGTTTGCATTGAAATAATTTCAGGAGCTGTTATTACATCTGGATTCAATAAGGCATTGCAACTATAATCTAAACATTGAATGCACTCATCTGTTACAGAAATAGTTGGCCCTTGTTCATTGATTAAACCGTAGGAATAACCTCCCATGTTTGCACCATTAAAAGCCCCGGTTACCAACGTTGAATTACCTGAATTGATAACTGACCAATCCAATTGTTGTCCATAAGATGGTTTTTCTAAAATGGACATAGAGATTAGAAAAACAGAAATTAACTGAATCAAATGCTTTATAGCTTTCATGAAGTAGGGTTTTACAAGTGTAGTGTTTCAAATACAGTCGTAAATTAAATGTAATTCCCCTATTAAAGCACGAGTTTTTCTTTTTTTGAGGGAGGTTTATTCTGAAATCAATTATTTTACAACAATTCTGCTGAGTTCTTGACCCATTTTCAAAATATAAACTCCAGCAACAAAATCTAACAATTCAATTGAATTTCCTGAGTCAATGGTTCCATTTGCCACAACTCTTCCTGAAAAATCAATCAAAGAATATTCACCAGAATACCCCACCACAAACAGACGCTCATTAGCCGGGTTTGGGTAAACTTTGATTGCTAAATCATTGGTTTGTTGACTTGCAAAAATGTTGTTTTCATGGATCACCGCTACTGCATCCAAATCAAATCCACCCGATTCAAAAGCAGAAGGATAAGGATCATTGATGATGGTTCCTTGACTGTCGAAAGTCCCGAAATTGGCATCTATTGTTCCAATCACGTCAATAATTTTCACAAAATTGATACTATCCAGATTGACACCCGTTGAATCTTCAATGTCTTGCAAATCAAAAGGCGTCCCGTATCCTTGAATATATTTACCCGCTAAATTATGCACCCATTCTGGTAAAGTTGTTCCGTATGTACCTGTTTGAGTACTGGTTTGAATGGCTGATTCAGATGGAATTCGAACAAAATTAACACCATCCGTACTCACCTCAACATGGGCAAACTCAAGATAATCGTGACTAAAACTATTTTCAAATATAGCAAAATCAGGACCTGCACCATCTTTTATCGGATACTCAAAGGCAAGTACTATTTCGCCGGCATCACCCAAAGAAACCACATCAGTACTAGTTCCTTCTGCATAACCAAGCGCCGCAGTTGAATCACCATATGATGCAACTGGACCTGAACCGTTCGTTATATCTTCTAAACCCCTTTGGAAATCAACCACCTCTGTGGCCCAATTAATAATAATTGAAGAATCTTTATGAATTGCTGTTGTTCCTGCAACGTTGGCTGCTGGAGCAAACTGTGCAGACAATTGACCTACAATCAAACAGCACAAAATAGATTGGATTATTTTCATTAGTTATTAAATAAAAAACCAGTGGCGTTCAAGCCAGCTGTAAATTCGTGAATAAAAGAACCCGACATGTTATAAACCCTCACTGTTGAAGAGTTCACGTATCCGTTAGCGTCTGCTAAATAAATACGGTCGTTATTAATGGCCATGGTATAAGGAGTTGTAAAATTGCTGCCATCAATAATCTGCGCATTTTCAAAAAACTGATTATTCATATCAAATCGATAAACGCCATTCAAATCAGCATCATAATAATACAACCATTCATCTTGTTTAGCCCATGAGGTAATGTTTACGGCATACTCATTGGTAACAGAATCAGTATTCGTATCAATTCGTAACAGGGCTTTAGGAATGGCACCATAATCTCCATTTGAAATAACATAAACATCATTGTTCTGCCCAGCAATTGAAGCAGTACAATTGATTCTTGCATCAATCGATTTGATGACTGTATCTGAATTAACATCAATTACTGTGATGGTGCTGTCATAATTTGGTGCATTTAATCCACCCGAATTGGATACATACAATTTACCATTACTCAAAGCTAAACCATCTGGATTTTCTCCTACCTGAATAGTTTTGGAAACATATAAAGTCGAAATATTAACCACTGATACTGTTCCGTCAAAATTGCAGGCATAAATTTTTCCATTAGCCGTCACTACTTTTCTTGGCTCTTTTGCTACACCATTTTCTATCAATGATACCTGCCCAACCGACTTCAAGGTTTTAGCATGAATAATTTCTAATTGACTTGATACATCTACAGCCACACAAAAGTAGGGTGAGCCGCTCTGCGTGAAGGCCACCAGATCATTTGCCGTATCTCCCAAACCTCTGCCATTAACAGTCATAAATGCTTGTTGCTGTACGGTTTCATTTTCATTTGAATAGAACGAAATGGATGCATTGTTTTGCTGATACAACCCTTCATTTACCACAATTATTCCGTTGACATAGCCTTCAGGTAATGGTTCTTCTTCTGGTGGTGGTTTTTTACAGCCAATAACGAGCAATATGAGCCCTAAAATCAAGTATATATTTTTCATTGGTATTTAAAATTAATAGTGAATTGATAGTAGCGTCCCGGCATTGGGAAACTTCTAATAATTTCGTAATTATTATTGAGGATATTCATGGCTTTTATATTCAATCCGAGTCTACATTTCTCTTTCAAAACAAACTCTTTTTGCAAGCCGATATTGATATCGATAAAATCATCTAAATAGTTGGATGGAATGTTCTCGTTCAAAGAATAACGATAACCTGAATACAATAAATTGACATCTAGCTGATATCCTTGATAGGATAAATTACCCGAATAATTTGCCGTGTACTTTGGTGTATATGGGATTTGATGACCAAATGTTGGTGAGAATTCATTGGTGATATCCACCGTTTTATTGAATGATTGTTGGGTAGATAAACCGTACTTCCATTTTGGACTGCTCTTTTGTAGCATAAACGCAAATTCAATTCCTAAAGCTTCAGTAATCCCAATATTTTGCATGCTCCAATTGAATAAATCTTTGGTAGGAATGGCGACAATTTTATCTCGTACATAATTGTAATATCCATCTAAACTCATTTCAACTTTTAATCCTTCACTATTTGCTAAATCATTGTTCCCATACCATTGCGAATAGGTAACGCCCAAGTTAGTCAATTGAGCCGTCTCAGGTTTAAGATTCGTGTTCCCAATAAAATTATAGTACAAATCATTGAAAGACGGCATTCTAAAAGCATGTTTGTAAAAGGCACGTAAATGAAGCGGCTGCTTTTTGAAAGGTAGCCAACTCAATCCTAAATAAGGAGAAAGTTTAGAATAATAGACTTGAGGAAAGCCAGGTTCACTATTTCCATCTTCAATATATTGATGTGCCACATTCGTTTCTAACTTTACCCGTCCTAACCATTTAGAAAACCCCAAAACAGAGGCAATTTTCAACCGATTCGGATGCTTTTCAAATTCATTGCTCACCAAATTACTGGAGGTCAAATCTGCACTTAAAAACAAGCGTTCTGATTTTCTTTTCAGTAAATGGTTAACCACAAATCCACCAGAAAATTCAGATTGATCATATTCAGATCTTAAAAATCCTTGTGCATTTAAAAAACTGGGATCATGATAAATGGTTTGATTGTTTTGCCAAAAGCTCGCAACCGAAATTGACCATTTTTCTTTGAAGAGATGTTGCCAGTTGACGTTGATTCTATAATCTTCATTGCTCAGTTGCTGGTCGTTTGACGCTCCGAAAAGGATAACCGCCCCTGGCAGCAATTGATCATTCATATTCATAAATGCATCTGCGGTAATTTGGCCATTTTTCAACAATACCCCTCCACCCAAACGTACTTTATAATTCATCAAATCGGCATTTACTCTTTGAAAATCTTCCTGGCTACCGGTTAATGTGTATTTGAAAGGATATTCACCCGACCCGTACTTTGCAAGGCCTTGCGCCGCAATGAAGCCATTTTTTTTAATCGGCAATTTGACCAACAAGCCGGTTTCGTATGTATTTATCGTATTTGCATTTTGCTGAAATTCAACTTGAAAACACGTGTCAGGCTGCATCAATTTAGATTCAACGTTTAGCGTATTTGCGGGTAAATAAGATGAAGCTAAATTTGATAGATTATTGGGTTGACCAGAACTGAAGGTTATTTGGTTTAAGCCAAAAGTCTCAAAACGTGACAAATTGATGGTACCCGTTTGATTATTCAATTGAAGATTTTGATCCAGCAAAACAGCAGTATGTGAAGCTCCAAGACTACGGTACGAAACTGTTCGAATTCCTCCTGCCCCTCCATAATCTTTGATTTGGACTCCTGGTAATTGTTTTATCGCCTGCCCAATATCTAAAGCTCCGATTTCACGTAGTACATTAGCGTCAATTTTATAGGTTGGACTGGCTGCGTTTGCATCAATTAGAGAAACTTTTTGACGTTTTTTTTCAGACACAGTTACTTTAGGCAAAGCTTTGGTGCTATCTTGACCAAAGCTTTGCTGAATTAAAGTAAGGCTCATTGCGAGCAATAATATGAGGTGCCTGAACGACAAAACCTTATTGTTTGATCACCTTCGTTTGAGATGAAAATGTTCCGTTAGTCGAAATTAAATTATAGACTCCTGCATCCAATGCAGATAAGTCCAAATTCACCAAATTAGAAGTAGCGATTTCTGCTAAAACCAATCGTCCGTTTAGGTCGTACAACTTCAATTCGCTATTTAGCTCTGTTTGAATAAATAAGTTTGAATTGGTTGGATTAGGATAAACTATCAAGTCTGATTTTTCAACGGAAGATAATCCTGAAAAAATGTGAGCTGCTGAAGGCGTAGTCGGAAAAGTTGCTGGAGAAAAATCTGTATATGAACATCCAAACCATGTTCCATCAGCTAAGATTTCATTGATTCCGGTATTCAAATACCAACCACCGTTGTTAGCTGCTGTCCAAGTTGACCAATAATTTGGTGCACCGCCTATACCTGCGAATGAATCATAATAAATATCATTCAAAAATCCACCAGCTATCTCAATAAGAATGCTGCTGCCCGCTGTATTAGTCATTTCATTCATAGCTGTTTCAGCGGACACATTCAAACTTGCATCAAATGCATAGCCCATAGCGAAAGAAGATCCATTTCCATTGTTAAAATCAAATACGAAAATGGCCGTATCAGGACCAGTTCCAAAGAAATAGTCTTGCGTCCCAGAAAAAGTTAAATCAGCCCGCGTAAAAGCAGCAGAATCTTGAGCAGCAGAAGGTGTAAATGGCCTTCTCGGCTCCCAATCGTCATAAGATGCTCCAAACCAATCTCCGTTAGAAATGCTTGTTGTTAAACCGGCATTTAGGGTCCAATCAGATAAATTGGTTCCGCTCCACGTGCCCCAATAATAAGGAGAAGCAGCAACACCAGACCAGGCATTCATGTAAATATCATTTAGAAAACCACCTCCAGTAAGCACATCAAGATTGGCATCATCATTAGCAATATCAGCCATCATTGTTGCTCCGTCAGTTGTTCCGTTAAATAAGTATCCCCAAGCGTATGAAACTTGCTCGCCATAAACGGCATTCACAAAATCAATAACTAAAACTGCAGTATCTGAACCGGTTCCGACCCAATAGTCAATTTGATTTACATTGAACCAATGGGATGCATATGCTGGATACGAATCACCAGGTTCAATAGCTGGACTGAAATCAGTATATGAACAACCGAACCAATCGCCGTTTGCCAAAACTTCTCCTAATCCTGTGTTGGACGTCCATGCTGTAGCAGATGTTTTTGACCATGTGCCCCAGTAATTAGGACTTGCACCAATTCCGGCGTGTGCATTGTAGGTAATATCATTTAAAAATCCACCACCTGTAACCACAGATAAAGTAGGTTCATCTGCTGCAATTGCCGTTAGGGCATCTCCGCCTGTAACTGTTGCTGAGGCATCAAACAAAAACCCCCATGCATAAGAAGAGTCTGCTGTTCCGTCTAAAAAATCAATCACGATTACTGCGGTATCTGGACCAGAACCGACATAATAAACTAAATCACTTTGTGTCATTTGTGATTTTGCACTGAAACTTAAAATAAGTCCCATTGTAAAAAGTAAAACTTTTTTCATCCTTTTAAATTATTGGGGATTGACGATTCATTTTAGGTCAATCCATGATTAATAAAAAGGAATAGAAACGAAGGATAAGGGCGTAAATGCCACTTAAACTTTGCTTTTATCCCGAAAGCGTTGTTTTTGAATTGTGGCAGGTCTTCTGACTTACTTCATGAATTTAAACCCTTCCCATCTCGGCTGGGCCGAGGCAGTGGTAATGTTTAAACCTTGGAAGCTTACAGCTGCGGGAACAGTTTGAGATTCTCACTCAATTCCCTTTTAACCAAGACGAATTACTGTCTCGGACCAAAATTCAGGGCAAAGATACGGTGTTTTTATTCAGGGAACAAACGGCTATAATGCCAATTCAATCATGGGGTCCCAAAAATGCTTTTGAAAATCTTGAATTTGATCTTTTTTCACGACTATTCCTTCCGCTTCCAGTCGCTCTTGCATGGCGTCTGGCGTGGGGAAATGCATTTTTCCGGTCAGCATTCCATTTCTGTTTACCACGCGGTGAGCAGGAATTAATTTTTCAGCTGAATGAGATGCATTCATGGCATAACCTACAACTCTACTTGATTTTGCTGCTCCTAAATATTTTGCGATTGCGCCGTATGAGGTAACTCTTCCTTTAGGAATGAGTTCTACGACTTCGAAGACGTCTTTGAAAAAATCTTTTTTTGAATCCAATTTTTAAACTGTTTTGCGCGTGATTTTCTTTCTTGTACTTGATCAGCGTTGACCAAATAAAAATTATCGTTTTTTAAAGATGCAAAAAGTAATGGTTCTTGAGATTTCTTGAAAAAAGTTGAACGTGGCATTAATACATAATAACCTTTAAAGCTTGCACTTAAATACCGTTGTTCTGCTTTAATGTTCAAAACTGTGCTGATTGAAAAAGATTTGTCGTAATTCGCTGAATCAATGAATTTACTTGCTGACAGGAGCGCTCTTTTCTGTAACTGCTTACGTGTAAAAATACGATCAAAGTCTAACCTTAACTCGTCTACCTCACTAATCTTACCTCTGTTTTTACTGTAAATTTCAAGATTGATTTGCTCTTCAATGATTTGTTCATCAAAAAAAAGCCCATTCACCTCTGAAATCGTCTCATCTACGCTAGACATTTGCATAGAAGACAACTCTCCATCTCTATAAAATCTTACTAATTTCAAATCAAGTTCTTTCTGTAAATACGACCCTTAACACTGTAGGGTTGCTCCAATTTATTGAAAAAATACGGATTAGCGAAAAGAAAATACCGAGAATTATCAACGATAAATATTCAAGAACTGAAAAAATTTTAATGTATTTTAAACTTTAGGTACTTGATATCGAACCCTTTATCCGTGAAAATCTGCTCGTAATGTGTCTTCACACTTAATATTTCTTGGGTGTCTTTATCTAGGTTTGAAATTGTTTCACCGTATAAATCCCAGGTCTTCTCAATCAACTCATAACCTTGCAGTTCAATCTGTTCCAATGTTGAAGCAAAAAGTAAACTTTTTTTCATAATTTGGTTTATTTATTAATTGATTTAATTCACAGGATTTGACTCCCATAAAAACTTTACGTTAGTTAACATTTTTTTCATTGGCTATTTAATTTTAAGTTTAAAATGATTTCAGTAACATCTTCAACAACACCCTTGATAGTTGAAAACTCGTGCTCTACACCTTCAATTCTTAAAGATGTAATTGCATATCCTTCTAAGGAAGATAACAGAACTCTTCTTAAAGCGTTACCTACTGTTAATCCGTAACCTTGTTCTAATGGTTTGAATTCAAATCTACCTTCAAAATCAGTAGATTCTATCATTAACACTTTGTCTGGTTTCTGAAAATTTAATATTGCCATAAGTATGATTCTTCTTTAAAAATTATTTAGAGTATAACTCCACTATAAATTGTTCATTAATGTTTTCTGGAATTTGCACTCTTTCTGGAACAGAAACAAATCTTCCTTCAAGTGTCTCAGAATTCCAAGATAACCACTCATAAACATTCGATTTGGCAGCTAATGCATTTTCAATAGCCACAAGAGATTTTGATTTTTCTCTTACACCTACAATATCACCTGGTTTTAAAGAGTAAGATGGAATATTTACTATATTTCCGTTTACTGTAATATGACGGTGAGAAACCAATTGACGTGCACCTCTTCTTGAA
>JAUHXX010000141.1 GCA_030426825.1 Bacteroidia bacterium
GTTTACTGTAACATCTGCAGCACAGGTAATCGTTGGCGCTTCATTGTCATTTACCGTTACATCTTGGGTACAGGTGTTCGTGTTACCATTGACGTCTGTTACGGTCCAAGTTACGGTTGTGGTTCCTACTGGGTAAGTGTCGTTGGCTGATGCGGTTCCGTTGTAGTCGTTTAAGACAGAGGCAACACCACAATTATCAGCAGTTGAAATCGGGACAGGTACGGTAACGTTATCTGTACATAAACCGACATCAGTATTCGTGGTTACGTCTGCCGCACATGTTATTGTTGGATTGGTGTCGTCAGAAGGAATTACATTGAAATTGCAATTCGCACTATTACCCGTTGGGTCTGTTACGGTTAAAACAATATTTTGAGTAGCTACTATATTGGTTGTTGGTGCAATATTCTGAGTCACCACTAGAGGAGCACACAAATCTGCAACTACAGCCATCCCTGTATAATCTGGCAATGAATATTGACAAGTTGCATCTAAACTTACATTCTGATCTACAGGACAAGTAATAGTAGGATTCGTTTGATCTGGAGGAAGCGTTCCGACAGTTCTGTACTGCAACACTATAGTCCACGTTACATTTCCTGCAACAGCTGGACACCCAACCAAACCAGGAGCTGTAGCATTATAAGTTCCAATCGTTGTGAAAGCAGCCTGAGGAAACGTTAAAGACCCTATTGGGATATTTACGACTTGAGGACCGGTATCAGCTCCATGCGGACCAGCACCATCAACTTCATATCCCGACCATGTAAAATCAAAAGAAGTTGGGGCATCACAATTGTAGACAGTTGAAAAAAATGTATTATTAATCACATTGGTTCCAGGACAATTTACATTGCTCAATGAATGAAATGAAGATTGAGTAGCTGTGTTTGGAACATCTGCAATTTGAAAGTCCCAGCGAGGATCACTGTTACCTACAGCATCCATATCGCCGACATCTGAAGTTACGGAAAGAATCTGAAATTCTACTGTAACCTGCGCAGAGACATTTGCCCCTATAAATAACAGGAATAACAAGGTCAATAAAGACCCTTTTGGACAGTTCGTAATTCTTTTCATTTATTGAGATTCTTAGACCTCATTTTTGCAGAGTCGACTAAGATACATAAAAATGACGTAAAAAAGAAAGTCAAGTTGCTCTGTAAGCCACAATCAACTTATAAAAAGACCTGAACCACTACGAATTCAAATTAAGAAATTAGTTAATCTAGTTTCAAAACTGCTAAAAAAGCCTCTTGCGGAACTTCAACAGATCCGACTTGTCTCATTCTCTTTTTTCCTTTCTTCTGTTTTTCTAATAATTTTCGTTTTCGAGTAATATCCCCACCATAACATTTGGCGGTAACATCTTTTCTTAACGCTTTAATTGTTTCACGCGCAACTATTTTTGCACCAATAGCAGCTTGAATAGGTATCTCAAATTGTTGACGCGGAATTAGTTCTTTTAGTTTTAAGCAAATTTTCTTCCCTAAATCAAATGCATTTGATCTATGAACCAATGCAGATAAGGCATCAACTTGATCTGAATTCAACAAGATATCCAACTTGATGAGATCAGATTTTCTGTAGCCCACTGGGAAATAATCGAAAGATGCATACCCTTTAGAAACTGTTTTCAATTTATCATAAAAATCAAAAACAATCTCGCCCATTGGCATTTCAAATGTAAGCTCAACTCTATCCTGTGTTAAATAAACTTGATTTGTCAGTTCACCTCTTTTTTCAATACAAAGGGTCATTATGGACCCAACATATTCGGCCTTTGTGATCACCTGTGCCTTTATGTAAGGCTCTTCAACATATTCTAAGATTGAAGGGTCTGGCAATTCTGATGGATTATTCACGATTAGCGGATCACCACCTCTTCTGAAATGTGCAATATAAGATACGTTAGGAACGGTTGTTATCACAGTCATGTCGAACTCTCTCTCCAATCGTTCTTGGATAATTTCCATATGAAGCATACCTAAAAATCCACATCTAAATCCAAATCCTAAAGCCGCAGAAGACTCAGGTTCAAAAGTTAGAGATGCATCATTCAATTTTAGTTTCTCCATTGAATACCTCAATTCCTCATATTCATCAGTATCAACAGGATAAATTCCAGCGAAAACCATGGGTTTTACATCCTCAAATCCCTGAACAATATCTTTACATGGATTAGCTACTGTCGTAATGGTATCGCCTACTTTTACTTCATTAGCCTGTTTTATTCCAGAAATGATATAGCCCACATCTCCGGCTGAAACTGTGGTCCTTGGTTCCATATCCATTCTCAAAATACCTATCTCGTCTGCATTGTATTCTTTTTCGGTAGCTACGAATTTCACTCGATCACCTTTTTTTATCTGTCCATTAATTACTCTGAAATAGGCGATTATCCCTCTAAAGGAATTAAAAACAGAATCAAAAATCATTGCTTGCAATGGCTCTTCAATATTACCTTTTGGTGCAGGAATTCTTTCAACCACTGCTTCAAGAATTTTATCCACTCCAAGTCCTGTTTTTCCACTTGCAGGAATTACATCTGAAGGGTCACATCCAATTAGGTCAACTATTTGATCTGTTACTGCTTCAGGTTCAGCACCAGGTAAATCCATCTTATTTAAAACAGGAATTATTTCTAGATCATTTTCTAAAGCCAAATAAAGGTTTGAAATTGTTTGCGCTTCAATACCTTGAGCTGCATCAACGATAAGTAATGCTCCTTCACATGCTGCAATTGACCTGGACACTTCATAAGAAAAATCTACGTGACCCGGTGTGTCAATTAAATTCAATACATACTTCACTCCATCTTGCTCATAATCCATTTGTATCGCATGAGACTTAATTGTAATTCCTCTTTCTCTCTCAAGGTCCATATCATCAAGGGCTTGATCTTTCATATCCCTTTCAGAGATTGTATTCGTTGCTCTCAACAATCTATCAGCCAATGTCGATTTACCGTGATCAATATGGGCTATTATACAGAAATTTCTAATGTTTTCCATAGCCGCAAAGATAGTACTTTTTAGACCAGATACTATCGCAAAAAAATTATCTTTGTGCCATTAAAAATTCTTCATGAAAGTTATTGACCACATTCAGAATGCGGGAGGAAAAACTCTTTTTTCGTTTGAAATATTGCCACCACTAAAAGGTAAAAACATTCAATCTATCTATGATGGAATCGATCCATTAATGGAATTTGACCCAAAATTCATCAATGTGACCTACCACCGTGAGGAGTACGTTTATAAAACACATCCGAATGGATTATTGGAAAAAGTATCCATTAGAAAACGCCCTGGTACTGTTGGAATTTGTGCCGCTATCATAAATAAATATAACGTTGATACTGTACCTCATTTAATTTGTGGTGGGTTTAGTAAAGACGAAACCGAAAACGCATTAATAGACTTAACGTTTTTAGGAATAGATAATGTTTTGGTTTTAAGAGGTGATCCTATTAAAACAGAGTCAAATTTCAGGGCCCACCCTGATGGACATCAATATGCCAAACAACTGGTTGATCAGGTTAACGACATGAACAACGGGAATTACCAATTGGATGAAGTTTCAATGGATCCGACAGATTTTTGTATCGGCGTAGCAGGATATCCTGAAAAGCATTTTGAGGCAATGAATCTTCCAACTGATTTACTGCATTTAAAAGAAAAAGTAGACGCAGGTGCGGACTATATCGTAACACAAATGTTTTTTGATAATAAGAAATACTTTGACTTTGTTGATAAATGCAGGGCAGCAGGAATTAACTGCCCTATTATTCCGGGTTTAAAACCGATCAAAACGCTCAATCACATTTCATTTTTACCTAAGTTTTTTCATATTGATTTTCCTGAAGAGCTTGCATCAGAATTAATAAAATGCAAAGATAATGCTGCTGTAAATCAGCTAGGAATTGAGTGGGGTATTCAGCAATCTAAAGAACTGAAAGAAGCAGGTGTACCATGTATACACTTCTACACAATGAGTAAATCTGACAACGTTAAAGCCATAGCAAAAGCTGTTTTTTAAAAGTTTGGCACGATTATTACAGTATAGTATTTGAATTAGACGACCCGAGCAATCGGGATATTCATGGATTTTGGGTTAGGCCTTTCAGTTTACTGGAAGGCCTTTTTTATTCTTTAAAAAATCGATCAATTTTGCTTCTAAACGAATCAGGATTAGCCCATAAATCATTATATATCAACAATTCTACTTTTGAAAAGCGTTCTTTCAATAGCTGATAAAATGTCATTAAATCGCCCTTTTTTGCTTTGGGGTTAAATAACAGCACTTTTTTAGTTTGATGCTGAATAAAACATTCAAAACCTTGGACTTGATTATAATAGGTCAAGTCATATTTATCCAAATCAATTATTTCTGAAGAATCAGGAATTGAACTAATATTTTGAGTGGGCTCACAAAACTTTAAGAAATCTCTTAAACACACTACCCCATTGTTGTCTGACATCCCAAAATCTTCTGAACGCACTGAGGAGAACACGATCATTCTTTGTTTTGCTCTGCTAAAAAGAACGTTTAACCGATTCAATCCTCCTTCTTTATTGATTGGCCCAAAATTCAAACGAAAAACGCCTTCTCTATTTCTGCCGTAGCCAATTGAAATGACGACATTATCTCTTTCAATCCCTTGAACATTCTCAAGATTCGAAATAAACAGGTCATCAACATTCAGATTGGTAGTCCTCAACTGTTTTCTGATTTCATTCTCTTGCTCTTTAGAAAAAGCTACTACTGCATATGCCGATTCATTGTTCTTAGCTTGAGAAGTCAAGTATTTGGCTATTTGTTTTGCTTCTTCACTATTCTTTCCTTCTTCAAAAACGCCATTAACAAGATTGAATTCTACAGGGTTTCGGATATCAGAAGGAGGAATTGTCAATAACTCATCATCATAAAAATAACTATTAGAGAACTGTATTAATTTCGGGTGCTCACTTCTATAATGCCATTTAAGCATTTCTTTACTCAAGGTTAGATTAGCTTTATCTAACAGTGTCTCTGAAGAGGTCGACTGTGTGAAAAAATTAGTTGGCGGCATTTGTTTTTCATCTCCTACAACAACAATTTTTTTTGCTCTGAAAACAGCAGGAATTGCGTCTTCAAGTGGAATTTGACTCGATTCGTCAAAGATCACTACGTCAAACATCTCTTTGACGTTACTTAATCGCTCTGAAACGGCTAAAGGATTCATTATCCACACCGGAATAAATCGTGAAATATAGTCCCATGTTTCATCCGTAAAATCCTTTACTGATTTGAATCTTTGTTTCTTTCCGAGTTCATGAACTAAGCTTCTTTTTTGCCTTTTATAGGCCTTTTTCAAATCTTTGTTTTCCTGGGATAATTTTGAGGCAGGCGTATTCAGCAAATCCTCCAACTTTAACCACTCATTCTGATAGTACGTCCTGATTCTTACTGCGTTATTTCTCCGATTATTTACTGCATTTTTCAAAGCATTTTCAATCGCTTTTTTCAACCTTAAACCGGATAATTGGTTGTAGGCAAAATGTATCTTCACTTCTTCTAGTAAATTCGCATAGATACATGCAGTATTCAGATAACTCAATGGCTTTTTATTCAATCGAATATATTCTAAAATTGCAGGTGATAAATTAAAATACATCTCCAATTCGGGCCCAATTTCTTTTAACTTTGGAAGGATTTCGATCAACTCTTTAATTCGGGTAACTTCTTCATTCAATTCTAAATCCTCAGTATTTAAAAAAGTGAATTTTGCAAGGTGATTATAGTTTTGAATCAAAGGATGCAATTCATTGAGTTCTGTAATCAAATCCGTTGATTGCTCATGTTCCAAAATCTGTAAATAGGAAGAAGTTGAAATTTGATCCAATTTCGACCTTAACATAAGTATCTCTCTTAGCTGAGTATCTGGATTATCGACACCAAAATTGTGCTTCAATTTAATGGCTACTTCATCAAGCTCTGCCTTTAAATTCCACTCAGATCTTAATTGTTCAAGTAATTGCAGTTTAGCGGTATTGGAAATATTGGCATCAAACCCTTCAAATGCATTGACTAATCGATCATTTCTTCGCTTGATTATTCCAAAAATCCCTCGAGGAGCGTGATTATGTTTGAGCAAATCTATTAACTCAGTAATCTCAGATTTACTCGGTTTAAGTTTCCATTTTGCATTTGCTTTCTCTGCATGCCGAACCTTGGATTGTATGAGATCATATTTTTTTGCCCAATTACTAAAACTCTTATATTCCTTAGATTCTTTATTGAGCAGATTCAACTGACTCAGATCAACCATCTTCAATATGCTGGCAGCAAGAGCCATCTCAGTGATCGCTTTAATATTCTTTTTTAGCGCAAACTTATTTTGAACTATTGCGATATCATTCAATACTTTCTGACACTTAAAGATTCTACTTTCTAGTTTCAATATTGCTTCATTCTCTTTGAATACCGTTCTGTTGAGATTAATAAATGGTGCCTTGGAAATATAAGGTATCTGAAAATGTGATAGTAATAGGTTTTCAAACTCAAACAACATTTCATAAGCAGCCGACCATTCCTCATAGGTGGGAGCTTTACCTTCAAACTTGATATTTTCTTTGGTTTCTGAACTCAATGCCAAAGTCTTAACTAATTCTTCTGCCTTAAGCATATAATCACCAGTGAAATAATCTAAAACACTTTCATCAAAGAATTCTGTTTTAGTTTCACTGAAAGAATATCGCTCAGAGAATTGCTCCCAGGACTTTTTTTGCAATTCATAAAATCGCTTCTTTTCGTTTTGTGCACCATTGAAAAAAGAAGCTAAATGTTCAATTTTTAGTTGCTTGAGACGATTATAAACTACATCTAAAGCTGATTTTTTTTGAGAAACGAATAACACTTTTTTTCCTTCAGCTATATAATCTGAAATTAAATTGACGATAGTATGAGACTTGCCAGTTCCCGGAGGTCCTTGAATTGCCACACTAGATTTTTTAGCGTGGATAATAGTTTTAAGCTGAGTTTCGTCAATGGGTAAAACTGGTTTTACACTTTCCGAAAATTCACTATTAGTTAGTGGTTTAACCCCAAATAATTCTTCTAAAGCTGCCGATTTACTTTGAGCAATCTCTTCATAGTCTTTTCCAAGAAGGCTTTTTTTATAATTAAAATTGCCGATCGCCTCAACATTTATCAATTGCCACTTTTCGCCATCATCCAAAACATCCACCAAGTCAATTTTAGTAGCTTCATTTTCTAATTGCACTTTTATCAGATCAATTACGGATGAAGGATCAACTTCTTTTAAATTGACGTCAAAGAACTGATTCAAAGCATGCACTAAGATGGGATTAATAAAACTCTCAGAATCATCCTCTACTACAATTCTATATTCGGTTTCAATTTTTCTTAACTTTTGTATCTCACAAGATTCCAAGATTAAAGGTGATAGATAAAATTTGTCTTTAGACGGTGCTTTCCATTTTAAAAAAGAACTAATTTTTAGCGTAGTCGAGAGTCCATACTCCTTTTGTAAAAACAAGGAGTGGGTGTATAACTTTTTAATACGATTCTCATCTGGCTGCTCTGTCAAATAAAGTTTGTTCGGAGAAACATTTAAAAAAAGGTTTTGAGCGGAAATATTATAGAGCCGCTCCTTTAACAAGTTTAGTTCATTGCTGATTTCGCTATGTTGTTTTATTTGTTTTGACACTTTATTTAAATAGTTCTGTAACGCATCTATCAATTAAGTGAAAAGTCTGAATACCTAACTCTTCAGCTCCTTTAATGTGTTGAATTGAATCATCAATGAACAACACTTTTGAGGCAGTCAACTTATGATCTTCCATCACCCTACTAAACGCTTCAATATTTGGTTTTCTTAATCCTACTTTATGAGAAAAATAAGTTTGAATAAAAAAATCATCTAGTAAGGCTTTCTTCGCATATTTTTCCTCAAAACTCTTGGAAAATGATTCGAAATGAATCTCATTGGTATTAGAAAACAAGTAAAGCTTAAATTTATTCCTTAAGTTTTCGAGTAAACGCAGTCTCTCTACTGGTAAATCAAGTAACATTTCGTTCCATGCGTCAATTATTTCTTGATTTGTTACGGAATTTGGTAAAAACTTTTTCAGGTAAAGGATGAAATCTATAGAGCTTAAAGCGCCCGTCTCATATTGATCAAAAATGTGATCTTGATTCGCCTGTGTATACAATTCATCAAATCTCTCTCCACCCAATTCTTTAAACCGGTTGATTGTTAAATTGTAGTCTAAGTTTAAAATGACCCCACCTAAATCAAAAATGATGGCCTCTATATTCTCTAAATTTAAATTGCTGTGATTCATCTCTTACAAAAGTAAATATAGTATTAGTTGAAGATAGATTATTATAAAATAATGTTCCATCACCGTTACTGAAGATTAAGAAAGATTATATTATATTTGAATAAAGCCAACAAGTATGATTAAAGCTGCAATTTTAGATGATGACCCAATTTCAAGAAAAATACTCCAGAACTTTATTGAGAAGTCAGATAAAACTGAATTTGTAGCTGACTTTGACAATCCACTTGTCGCACTCGAGGAATTACCAAAATTGAATTGTGATCTTCTTTTTTTGGACATGGAAATGCCAGAAATGAGTGGATTAGAATTTATTTCGGCGGTAAAAAACATTCCTCAAATTGTTGTGGTGAGTTCAAAAACAGAATATGCTGCAGAATCTTACAATTATGATGTTTCTGACTATTTGGTAAAACCCATAGAGTTTGCACGCTTTGAATCTGCTATCCAAAAAGTTGAAGAAATCTCTTCTTCAATTAAAATGGGTTCTGAAGAGAATGACCACATATTTATAAAAAAGAACAAAGGATTTTCACGTGTCAGATTTAACGAGATCAATTACATAGAAGCGCTAGCAGATTATGTTCAGATCAACAGTGAAAAAGAGCGCTTTACGGTACTCTCTACAATGAAGGCTATCACAGAAAGGCTCCCAGAGAAAAAATTTCTTCGAATTCACAGGTCATTTATCGTATCTATTGATAAAATAGATAGAATAGATGAAAACATGGTGATTATAGGTGATCACACCATTCCGGTCAGCCGTTCTTACAAAGAAACC
>JAUHXX010000142.1 GCA_030426825.1 Bacteroidia bacterium
CCTTTTGATTAATTTCTACCAATATTTTTGCATCACATGGCAGCAAAACGTCAACCCTGGAGCCAAACTTTATAATGCCAAACTCGTGTCCTTGCTCCAACTGGTCTCCTTCTTTACAATTGCAAACTATACGCCTGGCCAATGCCCCTGCTATTTGCCGAAAGAGAACTGCCACCCCGTTAGGGTTTTTCACCACCACAGTTGTTCGTTCGTTGTCTGTTGACGACTTTGGATGCCATGCTACCAAATATTTTCCTTTATGGTATTTATAATATTTTGTTTTACCGGAAATGGGATTCCACTGACAGTGTACGTTTAAAGGAGACATGAAAACAGAAATCTGGATTCGTTTATCCTTGAAATATTCCGTTTCTTCCACTTCTTCGATTACCACAACTTTTCCGTCTGCAGGGCAAAGAATGAGATTATCGTCTTGTTTAATGATCCGTTTAGGGACTCGAAAGAATTGAACAACTAGGTAAAACATGATCAAGCAGCCAGCAGTAAGTATCCAATATAACCAAGGGAGAAGATCTTTTAAAAAATAATGGTTAGCAAAATAGATTGCTCCTAAGATGAGCGCTGCAATCGCTATAATTCCGAATCCTTCTTTATGAATTTTCACGGCGTAAAATTAACCGAAATAATAGAAAGTAATCATTTGAAAGACGAAAATTACTGGAACCACTATCAGAATACTATCAAAACGATCTAACAATCCGCCGTGACCGGGTAGAATTGTACCAGAGTCTTTAAGATCTAAACTTCTTTTAAGTATCGATTCAACTAAGTCTCCCAAAGTGCCAAATGTTGCAACGAGAATACCCATTATTGCATATTGAATAAATGGCTGTCCTTCAAGAAAATAAGCGATAACAATTCCAGATAACATGGCGAATGTCATCCCTCCGAAGAAACCTTCCCAACTCTTTTTTGGAGAAATGCGTTCAAAAAGTTTGTTCTTACCAATCTTTCGACCCACCAAGTAAGCAAAAGTATCTGAAAACCAAATCATAATGAAAATACCCATTAGCGGGTAGATATGATGGCTTATTTCAGGGTCATTACTTACAGACATGAAATTAATTAATAAGAATGGTAGGACGATATAAATGATTCCGGCCGAGGTAATTGCCACGTTGACGAATGGATTTTTTTTGTTACGAAACAGTTCGGCAATCACTATCCAAACAAATCCAATTAAACTCACACAAACGAACGGAACATAAGCCGGAACCTCATTTTCTGCCACATCAGCGGTTATCCAAAATATCCCGAATAAATAAATTAAAAAACCGACAATAGGACCCAGTAAGGCATTAGGTGAAAAAGGTGATTTTTTAAACATGGCAGAAAACTCCTGCAACATTAAAAGCCCAACAATACCAAATAAAATGTGTAGATACCATCCACCAATTAAAACTGATGATATGATTGCAGAAATGTAGAAAAAGCCAGTGATGGCTCTAACTAACATGTTATTCTTCGGTTTCTTCGACAATTTTTTTCGCTTTTGTTTCATCCTCTGACAAAACATAAAGCTCAAAACTACCAAATGCCTTATACATTGAATCTTGCTGATTCAAAATTAAGACATGGATTCCTTCTCCCTCTAGTTTATCTTTCATCAAATTAGCCGAGTATTCTAGGCTAGTGGTGAATATTAATTTTCGATTTTCCACAAGTTTGGTCTTACGAGTTGTGTTCGTTTACAATTTGAGTCGCCTTTTCAACATCAGCTTCTAATACATGCAATTCAAATCCTCCAACAACTTCACTTATAGAATCGTGTTTATCTAACATCAATACATCAATGCCTGCATTACTCAATTGATCTTTAACCAAATTGGCTAAATGTTCTTGATTCGTATTGAAAACTACTTTTCTATTCTCCATCTTCTTCTTTTTTGGTTGCTTCATCAGCATTTGCTGAATTTTCTTCATCAGAAGATACGGATTTTTCTTCAGAATTACCAGTAGATTCGTTAGAAGCCTCTGTCGCCTCTTCAATCACTGAATTTTCAGTCGTATCAGTTGATGTTATTGAGTCTTGTTTAGTAAAGGTTTCTTCAATTTGACCTTCTGGAGTTTTATCTTTGTTTAAGTCCCAGATTCTTTCACCGAATATTTTTACTAGATCATCTTTGAATATTACCTCATTCTTCAACAATTCTTCTGCAAGGGCAGTCAATTTGTCTTTGTTTTCGGTTAATATTTTTTTGGCTCTTAAGTACTGTTCTTCAATTATACGAGTTACTTCTGCATCAATATTTTGAGCTCTATCCTCTGAATAAGGTTTTTGGAAAGCCGAACCATTTGGGTCATAATAAGAAATGTTTCCAATTTTTTCAGACAAACCGTAAATAGAAACCATTGCATATGCTTGTTTAGTTACTTTTTCAAGATCACTCAATGCACCTGTTGAAATTTTGCCAAATATGATTTCTTCGGCAGCACGCCCTCCAAGTGCAGAACACATTTCATCAAGGAGCTGCTCTGTTGTAGTAATTTGTCTCTCTTCTGGTAAATACCATGCAGCACCCAACGATCTTCCTCTTGGAACGATTGTCACTTTAATTAGCGGTGAAGCATGTTCTAATAACCAACTAACAGTAGCATGTCCTGCTTCATGAAAAGCAACAGCCTTTTTCTCTCCTGGTGTGATGATTTTATTTTTCTTTTCTAAACCTCCTACAATTCTATCAACAGCATCCAAGAAATCTTGTTTCTCAACGAATGATTTTTGTTTACGTGCGGCAATTAGCGCTGCCTCGTTACAAATATTCGCAATGTCTGCACCTGAGAAACCAGGGGTTTGACGTGATAAGAAATCAACGTCCAGTTCTTTTTCAAGCTTCAAAGGTTTCAAATGGACTTCGAAAATTTCTCTTCTTTCGTTCAAGTCAGGCATGTCAACATAAATCTGACGATCAAAACGTCCTGCGCGCATTAGGGCCGAATCTAATACATCAGCTCTGTTGGTTGCAGCTAAGATGATCACCCCTGAATTGGTTCCAAAACCATCCATTTCAGTTAACAGCTGGTTCAAGGTGTTCTCACGCTCATCATTAGAGCCCATATTCGCATTCTTTCCTCTTGCACGTCCAATGGCATCAATTTCATCAATAAAAATGATAGAAGGAGATTTTTCTTTTGCTTGCTTGAACAAATCTCTAACACGAGAGGCTCCTACACCAACGAACATCTCAACAAAATCTGAACCAGATAATGAAAAGAACGGCACTTTCGCTTCTCCAGCTACTGCTTTTGCCAGCAATGTTTTACCCGTTCCCGGAGGTCCTACTAATAATGCTCCTTTAGGGATTTTAGCCCCCAGTTCAGTATATTTTTTAGGATTCTTCAAGAAGTCAACAATTTCTTCTATTTCTTCTTTCGCTCCTTCAAGTCCCGCCACATCTTTGAAAGTTGTATTGGTACCTTTTCCTTTTTCAAAAACTTTAGCCTTTGATTTACCTATAGAGAAGATGTTTCCTCCACCGGCTCCACCACCAGCACCGCCAGACATACGGCGCATGATCACAATCCAGAATACAATTAGTAGTACAGGGAAAAGCAACCAGCCCAGTAAATCACCAGCCCAATCTTTTCTATTTTCTCTTGTTACTTTGAATTCGTATTCAGGGTTGATGAGCTTTGCTTCGGCCTCTAATTCTGCCAAATCTTCTTCGAATGTTCTCATTTCTGGAGTACTGAATTCTAAATCCGGATTATTTTTAGATGCTCCTTTTTTCTCTTTCAGTTTAGCGTACTTGTCATCCAATTTTTTGACATCTTCAATTTTCTCTTGATCTAAGAAAACTTCAGCTAACTCGTGATTTTTAATGATGTGAACTTTTTCTACGTATCCGTGTAGAACTAATTCTTTAAAGTCTCCTTCTTGAATTTCAATGGTCGATCCCTTCATAGGGATAAGATTGAATCCAATTAATACAACTGCAAGGATTGCATAAATCCAATAGAGGTTGAAGCCTTTTTTATTTTTAGGTTTTTCTGCCATAATTTCTTAATCAAGATTTGGTATATCTGTTCTTTTTGCGTCTGCCCACAAGTCCTCAAGGTTATAAAACTCTCTGATGTCCCTGTAGAAAACATGCACCACAATATTCACATAGTCTAACAATACCCATTCAGAATTGTTTAATCCCTCTTGATGCCAAGGTTTCTCCTTTAACTTTTCACGAGTTTTCCGAACTACTGAGCTTGCAATACCATCTACTTGGGTATTAGAATCACCACTGCAAACAATGAAATATTCAGTAACAGAATTTTCAAGATGAGTAAGGTCAAGTATTACGATATCTTTTCCCTTAATGTCTTGGATAGCTTCGACAATTGTGTCGACTAAAATTTTTGCTTCTGCTTCTTTTTGTTTTACAGCTTTGATCATACATTTTATTTGGTGCACAAAATTAGAGGTTTTGTTTCACTTTAAGGTCAATTTTT
This sequence comes from Bacteroidia bacterium, assembly GCA_030426825.1. Lineage (GTDB taxonomy): Bacteria > Bacteroidota > Bacteroidia > Flavobacteriales_D > Crocinitomicaceae > Paracrocinitomix. Next base: position 4,465 of record JAUHXX010000142.1, read on the forward strand.
ATAACATTTGTTCTATGGTGTACAAAAGATTAGAACGATTTCTAATACAATTGGACGCAGTTGATTCAACGAACGATTATGCTGCTGATTTAATTAAGTCGTCATTTGTCAAAAATGGAGCGACTATAATCGCGGATCATCAGCTTAAAGGTCGCGGTCAACGTTCTGCATTATGGACGGCTGAGGCCGGTAAAAATTTGACGAGTTCAACAATTATTTTTCCAGACATTGAAGCTGGAAAGGCTTTTTACTTGAATATTATTGCAGCACTCGCAGTTCGAAAAACCTTGTCAGACTTGGGAGTTGAAGCTAAAATTAAATGGCCAAATGATATCTTGGTTGATTCAAAAAAGATTTGTGGAATTTTAGTTGAAAATGTAATTTCTGGATCAAAAATTAATTCTGCTGTTATTGGAATTGGATTAAACATTAATCAACTTCAATTTCATGATGGCATCTATGCGACCTCATTGGCTATATTAAAAAAGCAAGAATTTGAGATTCTAGATATTTTCGATCAATTTTTCGGGTACCTTGATTTTTACTTGAATTTATTGTGTGATTCGCATTTTGATCTTTTGAAAAAACACTATTACGAGCATTTTTATTTAATTAATGAAGTTGCCAGTTTTGAATCTGAAGGTGAACAATTCAATGCAGAGGTTTTAGGAATAACAGAACAGGGCCTATTGTTGTTAAAGCAACAGGAAGGTAAAAAAGCCTATGATATTAAAGAAGTGACTTTTCTTTAGAATTTCTTCGAAAGTCTATGCGCCATGTAATCAAATAGATTAGTTAATGGCTTAACCACCATCATCTTTAAAAAGGCGTTAATTTCTCCGTCAAATTCTAAATGTCCAGTGCAACCACTTTCTCCCTCAATTGGGTTGATGTGGGCAACAAGTGTAAAAGGAAAAGGTGCTTTAGGTCCTGAAATTATATTAATCCTTGAAAACTCCTCAACTGAATCTTTTACAAGCGGAATAGTTGCAGCTCCTTGAATTTTAAATGAACATTCGTCTTGTGTTGATGTCCAATCAGAAATTTTATCTTCAGGTAATAATTCTTTGATATTATTGAAATCAGATAAGAAATTGAATACTTCTTCTTGTGATGCTTTGAGTGTTTTTACTTCACTTTTAATTTGTGTACTTGCCATTATTGTTTCCAGTTTTCAGGACTGACTTTCCATTCTTGCAAAGATGCAACATCAGATTCCGATATATAATTTGTGCTTTCTGCTTGTTCAATTAAATGATCATAATCAGAAAGTGTGAAAAATTCGCAATTTGCATTTTCAAAATTTTCAACAGCCTGATTAAATCCGTAGGTAAAAATTGCTGCAAGACCTAGGACATTGATTTTTGCTTCTCTTAAGGCTTCAACTGCTTTTAAGCTGCTGCCACCTGTTGAAATGAGATCTTCAATAACAACCGCCCTTTGCCCTTCAGAATAAGCCCCTTCCACTTGGTTTCCAAGACCATGGCCTTTTGCAGCTGATCTCACGTAAATGAAGGGTAAACCCATTTCTTCTGCAACTAACGCTCCGATAGCAATTCCTCCAGTGGCCACACCTACAATGACATCAATGTTGGTGTACTTTGATTCAATTTGTTCGGCAAAGGTTTGACGAATTGCAGTTCTGATTTTTGGATAAGACAGGGTTTTTCTGTTGTCACAATAAATTGGAGATTTCCAACCACTCGCCCAGGTAAAGGGTTCTGAAGGTTGAAGTTTAACAGCTTTTATTTGAAGTAAAAAATCTGCTATTTTTAGAGCCTTATCTTTGTTCAAAATCATAGGGCGCAAATGTATAAAGTTTTTATAGAAAATAATGTCAAAACTTTTCAACTAAACAGTGAAAAGGAGTTGTTAGAGGAGTTTAAGGATTATAAATTTATTGAAGCTGCGGGAGGGATCGTAGAAAAGGATCAAAAATATCTCTTTATTAAAAGACATGATCTTTGGGATATTCCTAAGGGTAAATTGGAAAAAGGTGAAGATGTTGAGTCGGGAGCAATTCGAGAAATAGAGGAAGAGTGTGGGTTAAACTCTCCAAAAATTATCAGTCATTTGATAGATACCTGGCACACCTATGAATTTAAAGGCAAAAAGGTGTTGAAAAAAACGTATTGGTTTCATCTTGAATCAACCGACTCAAATGAGCAACTTACGCCTCAACTTGAAGAATCCATAACGGAAGTAAGGTATTTTGAACGTGAAGAATTGAATGAAATTCGTTTAAATACATACGATTCAATTAAAGAAGTAATTGCGGCCTTAGAAAAAAAACTAGCTTAGTGTTACTTTTATTGGAATGATGCATTTCATAGTTGAACCCTACTGATTTAACAGAGTTGAAAAACAAAAGCGCTACATATATTGAAGATCAGCAATTGATACTTGCTGCCAAAAAAGACCCTAGGGCTTTTGGTGCTTTGTACAATAAGTATTTTGAGCAGATATATTTGTTTGTTTTTAAGCGTGTTCAAGATGAGGCAATTGCCGGAGATGTTTGTCAGGATGCTATGTTAAAGGCAATGCACAACATCAGAAAGTATGAAGATCGCGGATATCCTTTTTCAGCTTGGTTGTATAGAATTGCTTCGAACGAGGTGAATTTATTTTTTAGAAGTCAGAAAAAAATGTTCACGGTAGAAGTTGAGGATAAACATCTGAAATCTGTAATGATGGAGGTGAAAATTGGTCAGATAGAAGATGAAGATGATCAAGAAAAGTTGATAAAAGTATTGAGTAATTTAAAGCCAGAACATTCAGAAATTATTGAATTGAGGTTTTTTATGCAGTATTCTTTTAAAGATATTGCAGAATTTTATAATATAACTGAGGCCAATGCAAAAATGCGTTTATACCGTATTTTGGATAAATTGAAAAAAACTTGGGATTCCAAGGCATGAGAAAGTACAAGGTAAATAGAGAACAACCGGTCAAGCTTCCTTCAAAAGAGGCGATAGAGAAGTACAAAGACTTTTCACGATTGACGCACGATTATGATAAGATCGTGAAGCGTCCTAAAGTACCATTGTATAAGGATAAGCGTATGTTTTTTGTGCTCTTGTTTGTTGCTTTGATGGCTATTTTATTGGCGCAGGCTGCTAAGGAAGAGGAAACTGAGGAAGAAAATGGTGCGGTGGAGCAGGTGGATGAATAGAGGGGCCTTCGCTTTGCTCAGGAGTAAATGTCGATTTTCGATTCCCGATTTTCGATTTTCGTGAAGGCTTCACCTTTTTTTAGCGACCTTCGGTCGGCTCACTTGGTTTTCGTATTCGGTTTGCTCATGGGTTAAAAGCCGATATTGGATTCCGGATTTTCGATTTTCGTGAAGGCTTCGCCTTTTATTCAGTGACCTTCGGTCGGCTCATTTGGTTTTCGTATTCGGTTTGAGGAACTTTTTGTTTTGAGTTACCAATTATTATGATTTTACCTTAATCGAAAATCGAAAATTTCAACCTAAGACAGCAGCGCTGCAAACTCCCTCTGAGTTGTTTGGCCTTTATCGGCGTTATACATTTTTTGGAGTTCTATAGAAATGTCACCGTATTCCATACCCTCATTTTTCATTTTGGTATACGCGGCTTGAATATGTGCAGGACGCGGTCCCCAATCAAATAGGTCATTACCTTCTTTGTCTTGCACAATTACTTTTGGAATAGATCGGCCACCATTAGTTAAGTGCTGATCCATCAATTCAAGGTTTTCATCTCTTAGTTTCCATTCTAAGGTGATGTTGTCATTTAAATCGGCCATTTTTTTGAAAAACATGAAGCTGTGTGCCGCATCTCCGCACCAAGCTTCAGTCAAGATAATCCATTTTTGTGGTTCTTTAATTCCTTTAATTTTAGACTCAACGACAGGATCAATCTGTGCAGTTTTCATCCAGCGTTTCATGCGTTTAGCATTCATCTGAGTGTAATGAATCATTGACTCTGATTGGTTGTCACCTGTTGTTTTGTTTTCTTCGGCTAGCTTTTGAACGAATTGATAATAATCTGACATTTCTACTTTTTATTTAATTCTTTGAGACGTGTTGATGTCTTTTTACTTACTAAAGTAGTGGCTAATGAAAATAAATTGATTGATGAATGATTTTGACGAGGTTGATTTTAATCACTTTTGTTCAAACCCACCCAAACTGATCACTAATTTATCCAGCGAGTTAATCAAATTGGCAATGGAATGCCTGACGGTAGATTTTTCTAAATCAGTTGCATATCCTAAATGATGAGCAATGGTAATTAGTTTTAAGGTCTCTCTTAATTCAGACATGACAAACAAAAAGTCTTCTTTTTGCTCATCCTTGTCGTGCTTCACAGTTCCATGAGCTAAAAACGAAGAAACGGCCAATACTTTTTTTCTTAAAAGTGAAGCAAATTGATTGGGATCTTGTTTGGGAAAATGCTCAGTTGCTTGGAAAACAGCTTTAATTAATTCCCTTGAATGGTGTCTTGCATCTATTTTTGCTTGAAGTATTTCTTTGTTAGGAATCATGCTCATCAAAGCTATGAATTTAAATTTTGACCCGTATAAAATTCAGAATTATCTGTTATAAATGAATTGTATCAGCGATTAGATTGCCGTAAATTAGAGTAAAATCAAACTATTACACCTAGTTTATTTGTTCTTGGAGGGATCTTAAGAACGTA
>JAUHXX010000143.1 GCA_030426825.1 Bacteroidia bacterium
GCAGCGTGGGCTTCGGCGTCCTTCTTCATGCGTTCGACTTCTTCCTCGGTCAAACCGCTGGAACCTTCGATCTTGATGTTGTGTTCCTTGCCCGTGCCCTTGTCTTTCGCGGACACGCTCAGGATACCGTTCGCATCGATGTCGAACGTCACTTCGATCTGCGGCACACCGCGCGGAGCGGGCGGAATGCCCTGCAAGTTAAACTTACCGAGCGTACGGTTGTCCGCCGCCATCGGTCGTTCGCCTTGCAGCACGACGATGGTGACTTCCGGCTGATTGTCGGCCGCCGTTGAATAGACTTCCGTTTTGCTGGTCGGAATGGTCGTGTTTCGCGGAATCATGACCGTGCTAACGCCGCCTTGCGTTTCAACACCGATATAAAAAGTTTCACCATCAAAAGCCAAGTCTTGCACAAAATGGTTGACTCCAGGATCAATTTGTAGGGTATACAAGCCAGATGAAATAAAATTTGGATTCATTTGACCTTCCATGGTGATACTCATGAAGTGCAATAAACTGAAGGCCGTGCCCACAAATTTACCGTTAACAAAATAGGCGTTGTTGTATTCAACAATTTCAGAAAGATAGGCGCCGTCCCCATGTCTAAAATGGTAATCGGGTAATTGGCTGGCATCAATAATCGAGTCTTGATAATAGTCATAAACAATTAGGCCGGTTTGGCCAAAGGTGCTGTCTAAATCTCCGTTCAAATCAAGTCTTCCAAGCAGTGGATATTCAATTGCATAGTTTTGATCATCTGTCGTTGATCCGCAAAAGACAACTTTATTATTGCTATCTATAATTAGGCTGCCAGCCGTATTATAGCTTCCCAAAAAGTCGGATGTGAAGAAGCCGTGATCGGCAAAATTAGAATCAATGCTTCCGTCCAAATTTATTTTGCCTAGCATTAAGGCAAAGGTGTCACTTTGATCGTGATTATAGCCTTGACCCAAAAAGAAAATACCATCTGGATGGTAAACTGCCTCTTTCAAAGTAGAAACCTCAAAACCGGGAAAATCAGACCTGAATAATCCATTGTCACCAAAGTTTTGATCCAATTGACCGAATTCGTTCAGCTTACCAACAAAAATATCAAAGGGGTAGGCTCCCCCTTGATATGATGCTGTATTTCCATAAAAATAAGTGTTGTTATTTTCATCACTGATTAAGCCTACTAGATGATCAATATCATCTATGTTTAGTGACATTTTACCTGAGTTTCCAAAATCAGTTTTTAAGGCTCCGTTTTGAGCATTAACCAATAAAGGAATCAGGTAGAGTATAACAACGAATGCTCTCATTATTGTTTTACGAATCTTTTGATTGCCGTTTTATCGTTTTTATCAAATAAAATGGTGTATGTTCCATTTTCGAAGCTGCTGATATCAATCTGTTGGATAACTTGTCCTCTTTCAAGGATTCTACCTAATTGATCGATAATCGTATAGGTAGCTCCATCAATTCCACTGATATTTAAAATTGAATTGGCAGGATTCGGATAAATTGTAAAATCGAATGCTTCTTCATCAATTGATAAAGGTGTACAATCTGACATGTCAATCACTGTTCCTGCAGGTCCGCCAATTTCATTGGTGTGCAAGATTTCCCCATAATATTCTAATCCCATTAAATATGGAAACTGAGGTTCACCCGAATTATCAACTGTAACAAAATAGGCATAGGTTCCTGTTGGATATTCTGGTGTGACACACCATCTGCCGTTATATTCATCTAATGTTCCTGCACCTGCTACATATTCGTAATCTTCCCAGTAAGTGCCAAGTGGAAACGTTCCATTAATTGCGGGTCCAGCAGGCGTAGATGTGGTACCATCAGGAAGTAAGGTTCTATCTGTTATGTTTCTTAGTTCCCAAGATGAAACCATGCGGGTAACGGGGCCAGCACTTAAAGAATCTGTAAAACCGAAAGGTCCATAAATCGGATGGCCATCAAAAGCCCATCCGATAATTGGCGAATGCTGTGTAGATGGGTCTGTGTAAAGGGCTACAGGGGTGGCATGATAATGATAATTCCCGTTTTGATCTGGGTGACCTCCGCCGGTTGCATCCATTGTTGTACCTTCTGATAACCAGGCATCTGCATTCCAAAGTCCATCTCCCATGCCGTCATTTGTTCCATTGCTAGAATTATAAGATCTGGCATCTCCAGTACCATATAATTTGGCTCCATTTACTGCAACACCAAAAGCACCTACAGTTGGTTGAGCAGTTTTTGCTCCTGTTTCTTCTTGCGGATTCTTTGGGAATCTGTAAACTGATTCAATTGCCGAAGGTACATTCGGATTCATTTGCCATGGTCCCATTAAATATGATGGCAAACCATTTGTTCTAATGAAGACATAATCCGTGCTTTCGCAAAGTTCAAGAATATCAGTTGAATCTGTCATGTTAACAGTTGAAGTAGTCGGAGGAGGTCCTGGATAATATTCATAGGTTCCTAAATCTCCCGTGGTATTCATGTTCCACGAGGTGGTTAAAGGATGTTGGCTAAAGCCCGTAGACACTAGCAACGCACCGATACAAGTAAAAATTAATCTCATAATTTAAGTTTAGTGGATATTTGATTGTTTGTATAAAATTTTTGTTTTTAATTCATAGCCCGTTTACCCATCCATTCTTTGAACCACTTTCTGTTGGATTCTGAAATGGGGACGATATGTTCTTTAATCCGTATTTCTGACGGTGAACTCGAGCTAATTTTATCTGTATTTACAATGTAGGATCTGTGAATTTTTAGGAAATGTTGAGGTAATGACTCCCCGAGAGATTTTAAACTCATCAAGGCCATAATTTTTTCGCCATTTTCTAACCTGAAAATCACATAATTCTTCATGTTCTCAATAAATAGTATTTCGTTTAATTTGATGTTATACTGCTTGTGATCTGCTTTAATTTGAATGGTTTCTTCATTCTTATTGATCATTTTATCTGCGATAAGCACTTTTTCTAATTTGTCAATCGACCTTTGAAACTCGTTAAAATCAAATGGTTTTAAGAGATAATCAACTGCACTCAATTTAAATCCTTCAAAAGCAAAGTCTTTATAGGCTGTGGTAAAAATTATTTTGACTTTGTTGTAAATGTGTTTCGCCACGTCAATGCCATTAATGTCTGGCATGTTGATATCTAATAGAACAAGTTCAACATGGTTTTCTTGAACAAAGCTTAAGCCTTCAACTGGGTTAGCGAAAGATCCCACTAATTCAAGTCGATCGTCCTCATTCACAAATCCTTCAACCAGAGAAAGTGCAAAGGGCTCATCTTCTATTACTACCGTTTTAATCACAAGGCCGAAAGTTTTAGTTGAACAATGAATTCGTCATTCTCTGTGAAATGCTCGAATTGATAATCTTCTGGTGCGTAATTAAGGTCTAGTCTTCTTTTAACATTTACCAGTCCTACGTTACCGTTTTGCTCTGTAGAAGATGATTTTTGAACGATTTGGTTTTTAGTCGTAAAAGTTAAACCTTCATTTTCTTGCTTTATGACTATCTCAATGGTTGTATTTCTGGTAGATGTGATGCCATGTTTGAAACAATTTTCAACAAATACCAACAAAATTAAGGGCGGAATCTGAAAATCGGGATTTTCTACGGAGTGTCTGAAAATCACATTGGTGTTTTCATTCAACCGCAGTTGAGATAGTGAAATGTAATTGTCTAAAAAATCGACTTCGTCTTTGAGTGCAATGGTTTTTTCTTTTTGGGTGTCATAAACCAAAAAGCGCAATAATCTGCTCAGTTTTAAGGTGGCTTCGCCTGATTCTTGTGGTTTCTTTTGACTGAGGGCATAAATGGTATTCAATGAATTGAACAAGAAATGTGGACTCAATTGATTCTTTAAAAAGTTAAGTTCTGATTTCAGTTGCGCGTTTTCAGCTTGGTCTTTCAAGCGGATGGTGTCTGACCATAACATCAGAACAGAAAAACAGGATGGTAAAAGAAAGATGATCGTAATAATAGGATAGGGGAATGGGGGCGAATGGTTTGGGCCATCAGGGGCATGAGGTAATCCAGATGGTAGAGGCATGTCTTTCATATGGCCAGGGTGAATTGCTGAATTCACCATGTAAAGTGAAATAATGGCTGCAAGAATAACCAATAAAAAAGGGACTAATTTTTTGTTGTGATAATATTTTGGGATGGCATAAAACGCAAAGAATAAAGAGAAAACCAAGGCAACTCCGATAATACTCAATAAGCCAAGTGCTGCTACTTTTGAGCCTCCGGGGGCTTTCATGTTTAACACAAAGGGGGAAGTCAAAATAAGCACCAATAACAAGGCAGCAAGAATACAATAAGCTATGATTTTATTCTTTTTGGTCATTATTTCAAATTAATTCCAGGCAAAAATTGAATTGGTTTTCGAAGGTAAGGAGGATGTTGCTGAATGAAATGAATTTATTTACGTTTTCTGGTTTTTTATGTATAAATGCCGTTTTGGAATGTTGCAAAGATAGGGTACTTAGTTGTGTCGTGTTTTTTCCATTAAGATTAGTTCTTACTTTTTTTCATCCTCATTCTTTTTTCCTTGGATGAAAAAAGAACCAAAAAAATCAGTGGGCCGACAAACGCATTCTAAAATATCAAATCTCGTTACCTAAATCTTCAATATTTTTCAAGAAAAACCCAGTATCCGGGGCTTGAAAAAGTAATCAGATTTTTACGGTAACTTCGATTGAATTTTTACGAATGCTTATTGATGCCCACGATTAAGTTTTGCACATTACAAAACGCAACTCAAATTCAAACCTCAATATCTCAACATCAGCACAATTTTCGAACACCATTCTGCTGGAAGAGTTTTGAATTGAAATTAATCATTAGAGAGACCGCAAAGTTCGCAATGCAATGGAGAAATCATGCGGCCGAACTTATGATTTAAGAAAATGATAAACTTTGGAAGCAGTGGTTTCCTGAGGCAGAGCCTTCAGCTAGCTTTTTTGATACTTTTGTAGCAATGACAAAAGTATGGCATAAATCCTGACCAAACCTTTTAATTAAGCTGGACCTTTTGAGGTGATTAATAAGTTCAACTACCTCTCCTCAATACAATAAGAAGAAATACTCTCGACTTGATGATCAGCATTAAACTCATAAATATCACAAGCCGCAACCAACCTCACTTTCTTCCCATGTCGTATAAACTCACCAGACCCTTTAATCACCACTTTATTATCATCTTTAATCACCTGTTCAGTGGTTATAATGGTTTGCGATAAGGATTCTGTTAATGCAGCATCTTTACAGATTGACACCACCTCAGATTTACCGTTAAGTTGTTTATCTCCAGCAATCTTCCAAATCACTTCTTCAGCCAGGTAGGGAAAAGTAGCTTCAAATTTTCCAGTTGAAAATAGTTCAGCAATTTCTTTTTTTGAGAGTAATGTATCTTCCATTTTGGTGTGTTATTCGGTTTAAAACTAGATATTTAAGTGAATAAACCATGAGAATTTTAATAAATTTTATTAACAGCACGGCCAATTGAGTGCAGGTAAAAGGCTGGTTGAAAATAAAAGCATTGCGGGAACTACGCTTTTTTGTTGGCTGAATCGGTTGAAGTGGGGTTTTTGTTATATTTAAGCATCTAACTCGTACTTAGTGGAAAAAACTTACAACCAAAACCCTGAACAGCTCGCAAGAGACACAATCGACAAAATGTTGATTGCCGCAGGCTGGGTGGTACAATCCAAAGACAAAGTCAATTTGGCAGCTGGCAAAGGCGTGGCAGTAAGAGAATACCAAACAGACGTTGGACCGGCTGATTATGTTTTGTTTGTAGACCGCAAACCAGTTGGAATCATAGAAGCCAAACGAGAAGATGAAGGTCATAGATTGACCGTAGTGGAAGAACAAGCAGCAGGCTATGCCAATGCAAAGTTGAAATATCTCGACAATGATCCTTTACAATTCGTTTACGAAAGCACAGGAACATTAACACGGTTTACAGATTACCGAGATCCAAAACCGAGAGGAAGAAACGTATTTAATTTTCATAAACCAGAGACCATTGCAGAATGGATCAAAAAAGGGAAAAGCTTAAGGGAAAGGTTAACCAATATTCCACCATTAGATGAAACAGGATTGAGGCCAGCACAAATTGTAGCCATAAAGAACCTAGAGCTATCCTTTAAAAACAACCGCCCGAAAGCCTTGATTCAAATGGCTACTGGAGCAGGTAAAACTTTTACGGCAGCTACCTTTATTTACAGACTACTCAAAAACGCAGATGCCAAACGTATTCTGTTTTTAGTAGACACCAAAAACTTGGGAGAACAGGCCGAACAAGAGTTCATGACCTTTCAACCCAATGATGATAACAGAAAATTTATAGAATTATACAATGTTCAACGCCTGACATCAAGTTATATCGCTTCAGACAGTCAAGTATGCATTTCTACCATTCAAAGAATGTACGCCATTTTAAAAGGCGAAGAATTAGAAGAAAGCGCAGAAAACGACAATCCAAACGAATCTACTTGGATGGAAGAACAATCCAAGAAAAAGAATGCCATGCCAGTGGAGTACACAGAGAAAGTACCCATTGAGCAATTTGATTTCATTGTCATTGACGAATGCCACCGTTCCATTTATAATTTATGGAAACAAGTCTTAGATTATTTTGATGCCTTTTTAATTGGCCTAACCGCTACGCCAGATAAAAGAACCTTTGGTTTCTTTAATGAGAATGTGGTGAGCCAATACACCTATGAAGAATCAGTGACTGATGGTGTGAATGTACCTTATGATGTTTATACCATTGAAACTGAAATCTCTCAAAAAGGAGACACCATAAAAGCAGGTTGGTTTGTTGATAGACGTGATAAACTCACCCGTAAAAAACGCTGGCAGCAAGAAGATGAAGATACCGAGTACACCAGAAATGACTTAGATAAAAAAGTGGTGAACCCGAGCCAGATTAGGAACATCATCAAAGAATATAGAAAAGCATTGCAAACCACCATCTTCCCAAACAGAGTAGATGAAAACGGAGAATACGAAGTGCCCAAAACATTGGTATTTGCAAAAACCGACAGCCATGCAGACGACATTATAAAAATCATCCGTGAAGAATTTGATGAAGGCAATGACTTTTGCAAAAAGGTGACCTACAAAATTGAAGAAGACCCAAAATCTGTCCTTAACAAATTCAGAAACTCTTATTACCCGCGAATTGCTGTAACGGTAGATATGATTGCAACGGGTACAGATGTAAAACCATTAGAGGTATTGCTCTTTATGCGTGATGTAAAAAGCATCAACTACTTTGAACAAATGAAAGGACGTGGTACTCGTATTATTAATAAAGACAGTTTGCAATTGGTGTCTAAAACCGCCAAAACCAAAACCCACTTTGTAATTGTTGATGCTGTTGGGGCAACCAAATCTAAAAAAACAGACAGCAGACCATTAGAGCGCAAACCAACGGTGGTGTTGAAAGATCTTTTAGGTGCAGTAACTATGGGCGTAGCAGAAGAAGACCTCTTTTTGTCATTGGCTAACCGACTCATCCGTTTAGAGAAACAAATCACCGATAAAGAAAAAGACAAACTCTTAGAATATTCAGGCGGTAAAAACCTAAAGCAAATAACCAAAGAACTATTGGCCGCTTTTGACCTTGATGAAATTGAAACACGTGCACAAGACATTTTAACGAAAACGAACCCTTTGGGGGCTGAGGCCCTCGAAGCCCAAGAAGGGAGAGTTGAGTTTACCCCAGACCAATACGAAGAAGCCAGAGCCCAGGCCAAAGAGCAATTAGCAACACAGGCATCAACTACCTTTAATGGAGAACTCAATAACTATTTAGACAATGTCCGCAAGCAGCATGATCAAATCATTGATAGCCATAATATAGATACCGTCACCAAATCAGAGTGGGACACCACTTCGGTTGACAAGGCTACGGAAATAGTCAAAGACTTTAGCGAATACCTCTTGCAAAACAAAGATGAAATTCAGGCCCTCAGCATCTTTTATGATCAACCCTACAACCGCCGTAACATCACCTTTAAAATGATCAAAGAAGTGTTTGACAAACTCTCCTTAGACAAACCCTTACTGGCACCCTCCCACGTTTGGGACGCCTACAAGGCATTAGAAGATGTAAAAACAGATCGGCCTGATGATGAACTCACTGCCTTGGTATCTTTAATCCGCAGGGTGTGCGGTATTGATGGTGAGCTTAAAGCCTATGACAAAACCATTGACGAGAATTTTAAAACCTGGGTATTCAAACAAAACGCAGGGCAACACAACCGCTTTTCGACGGACCAAATGGATTGGCTCCGCATGTTAAAAGACCATGTAGTGAGCAGTTACCACATTGAGGTAGAAGATTTAGACTACACCCCTTTTGATGCCAAAGGCGGACGCGGCAAAATGTTCCAATTGTTTGGCAATGAAATGAATGAAATTATTGATGAACTCAACGAAATACTAGTGGCTTAAATGAAAGTGAAGAATTTATATATGATTTATTCGGGCGTGCCCTTATCGGGCCGGGCTATCCGTTATAGTTGTCCCGTGTGTACGGGCCAAGCTGCCACTACTATCCCTCACGCAAAAAATTCGAGATTATGAATTATCCAAAGGGTTCAGAATGGCGTAAATGGGATTTGCATTTTCACACCCCCTCTTCTTATGATTACGGCAACAAAGAAGTCACCAATCAAGAAATAGTCGACACATTAAGAGCTAATGATATTGCTGTTGTAGCAATAACTGATCACCATGTTATAGATATTGATAGAATTAAGGAATTGCAAATATTAGGAGGAGATGACCTCACTGTTCTTCCGGGAATTGAATTTCTTTCAGACGCAAAAGGTAGACAACCTGTACATTTTATAGGCATTTTTCCAGAAGATGCAAACTTAGGTCATGTTTGGGGGCAAATACAAAATAAAACAGAAATCAGTAAAGTACAAGGTGAAGGGAAAAAAGAGAATGAGGTTTATTGCCATTTATTGGACACAATTAACTTGATTCATGAATTGGGAGGAGTTGTCTCAATACATGCTGGAGGAAAGACTAATTCTGTAGAAAACATTACCCATTCCTTACCACATGGTGAAGCTCAAAAAACTGA
>JAUHXX010000144.1 GCA_030426825.1 Bacteroidia bacterium
AACTGCTTAAAATGCTGGGCTTTGGCCTGAATATTAAATTTATCATTTTGGCTTATAATATATATTATGTTAAATAGCCGCACTCAGCCACTGTCCTAACGCACCAGATACGGGTTGAGTCGTAAATCCTTAAGATAGACCTTGCGGATTTACTTGCGTGAAATAAATTGAATTATGGATTTAGACAAAGTAGCTGAATTAAAAGTTCGAATTTTAGAGTTGTACTCTGAGCATTTTAATTGTCCAGTTGAGCATTTGAATTTTTGTAGAGAAATTTGGAAACAAATGAACTTGCCGTCATAAGTGAAACAACTATAAAAGTAAATTGAATTATGGATTTAGATTCATATACTTTAACCACATTCTCAGATAAGTCATTGAGATACATCTTAGAGTCAGGCGCTGAGAATTTATTATCTAATCTTGCTGTGGATGAAATTATGATTGATTTTAAAGACGCTGAATACATATATGTTCAAGCTCGAATCGAATTTTATCATGAAGAAAATGGCGTAAGGCTTTATACTGATGGTATTGTTAAATCAAAATACCCTCTATTCTTGTCAGACATTTTCGATACTGTGGCGCAAAGTGCTCACAAACATTGACGAATGTAATTTCTTTAGTCTGATTTGATTCTGCATTTATTGATATTATCTGTTGCTGTTGACAATCACAAAATGTATTTCTTGAGCCTATTATGATTTCCAGTTGTCTTGCTAATTCTTCAGCTCTCTCATTTATAAAGTCTATTTGTGAATCATGCTCTCCTTCACATTCTATAACTTGACAGATTACATTCATAGAATAAAGATAGCAAAAAAAACTCCTCCACCTCTCTCACTCTCCCCTCTAAGGCCAAGCTATGAAACATAATATGGTGTTATATGCCTTTTGAATAGTCATATAACACAGCATTATGTTAAATAGCATCTAACGAATCATACCCCACACTTAGTATATTCTTATCTTTTATTTATGAACAACAATAATCTTCTCCCTGAGAATCGCATAAAAAATAGAATCCTACCCATTGGTCTATAATATTCAAAATTTTAGTAAATTAATCTTGAATTAAAACGCTACTAACATGTTGGATATCCAAAACAAAAACTCTCATGTCTACTCTGATGAAGACAATGTGTTTATTTGTGAATACAAAGACAATGTCATGCTTGAGCCTGACGATATAAATATTGTCGTTGAGAATTATGACCAATACGCCGGTGATCAAGATTTAAAAGTCATGCTTGTTTTTCCTAAAAACACAACGGTTTCTACAGCTGCCAGGCAAGCTGCTGAAAAACGTGGGCGTCCTGCTTTGGCTGAAGCCCTTGTTATTGAGAGCACTATGCAACGCATCCTCTTCAAATTCTACAAGCGCTCGCGAGCTGTCAATTATCCGATCAAAGAATTCTCCACTCGTGAAGCAGCGTTAAAATGGCTCCACAATCGTTAAAGATTGGTATTTACGTTAAAATTTGTTAGATTCGGGGATTGTTCAAAACCCCACAATGAACGCACCAGTTCAACACAAAAAATTTACGGTTAGTCGTTTAGAAAATGACATCCTCCTCTTCTATTATTTTGAGGATAAGATCATTGACGAATTAGATATTCGTGAGGGTTTTAAGATCAATGATGAACTTTCTGAAGGCAAACCTATCCGCAGAATCATACAAAGTGAACGCTACGGTACTATTACCAAAGCAGCGCGTGAATGCGTACAGAATGAATCTCGACCTGCCATTGCAGAGGCTTTTGTGATTCCATCTTTGGCACAAAAAATCATGTTTAATCTGTACAACAAGTTACGAAAAGGCGATCATCCGGTAAAGGCATTTGACAATTTAGAAGATGCCATTAAGTGGATAAATACCAAATAAAAAGGCCATCCGCAATTGAATGACCTTTTTTCAGATAGATAATTAGCTATTACTGTTCCGTCTTCTTTTCTCTGCCCTTCTCCTCAATTTCTTGGAACAATACATTAAGTTCTGACTGGATTGCGTTAAACAACTCTTTACTTTCTTCATTCACTTCTTGAAGAATTACTCTCACCCCAGACAAATCAATGGTTTCTGTTCTGTTCTCAATTTGAGTTTCTAAAACTTCTAATTCTTCCTCTAAGTTTTCTAAGAGGTCCTCCATGTTCTCAGAAATCTCAATGTGCAGACTATCGCATCCCTCAAATAAATCGTAATTGTAGGCATAAGCATACTCATAGTCATCATGATGCACTTGATGTTCGTGTTGATGCCCCTTCCCTGTTCTATCATTTGCCCCCGTTGAACATTTTACATTTGACTCATCACCATAGCCCATTTCTATGGCTTTTCCTTTATTATCAGTATACCAACCAAAAATCATAGGCTCATCATCTTCTTTAAAATCATCTGACGTAATCGACATAGACTGATGGTTGTTCTTGGTTTTAATTTCTGTATGTAGCGCAATGCTCTTTAATTTATTTTGCTTGATTCTCGCTTTATAATTGAACTTGATACCAGCTTTTTCTGCTTCAATCTTCATCTGTTCTAAATCAGCCATGGTTGTTTTACTGCTGATTTCAAATCGTTGCGAATATGGCCGAATTTGTTCATTTTTTAAGTTACCTTCTGCATCAACTTCTAAGGTATCGTCATTAAATAATTCCTGATAAATGGTGAAATCACCAATATTTGTAAAGTCTTCAGATTCTGCGATATCGATTAATTCGTTTTCATCCTCAATGTGATTTTCAACATAAAGGATAGTCTCATTTTCTTTCTCTTCAGGACTTGAAACAACTAATTCTTTCGTTGTAAAGTTCGGATTTTCATTTGGAAGAATTGTGTTTGCTTCATCCTCTACCGCCGGTGAAAAGGACATTACGCCCACTACTGAAACGGTTGTCACTGTTGTAATTGCACTCATCATAATTAGCCATTTTTTTGTTGTTAATAATTTCAAAACACCTTTTGTTGCCAAGACGCCTCCTGCTCCAATCAGTAAACTGGTTAAAAAAGCTTTTTTCGTCTGGTCATATGAAACCTGCGTTTCAAGTGATCGAGCTTGTTCAAAAAGTTGGTCGATATTTACCTGCTCATTGTTCATAGTTTAACCTCCTCTCTTGGTTGTACTTCTTTTGGTGATAACAATTCTCTCAATTTTAACCTTCCTCTTCTTAATCGTTGTTTTACTGAAGATTCTGATGTGTCTTGAATAGCCGCGATTTCTTTTATGCTAAATCCCGAGATCTCAAACAGAATAATACTTTCTCTTTGGTCTTCTTGTAATTGAGCAAGCGCCTTGTAGAGCATAAACACCTCTGCATTTTTGTCTGTGTTGGAGTTGACATCCTCTACTCTAATTGCTTCATCATTGAAGTTGTGGTATTCTTCTTTCTTTTTTCTTTTTGTATTGGCCAATACACGCACACTGATGCTGAATAAAAAGGATAAGAAAGCTTCTTTAGATTTTAAGGTTTCAAATTTTTGATAAGCCCTCAACAAAGTTTCATTGATTAGATCAGTATACTCCATGTCTCCATACACCCTTGCACGACAGAATCGTTCAAAGCGCTCATGGACTGGCTCATACAGTGCTAAAAATTCTTTTTGTTTCTTTTTACTCATGTAACAATCAATGTTCTACTAGCTAAGTGTCATAACTTTCAATAAAGTTACATTCAAATAAATTAAAGCAAAAACTTATCTTTATACAAGAAATGAACTCTATTCAAGAATCAGCATCAACTTCCAAGGTGATCAGCAAAGAGAATGCTTTTAATCTAATCTCTTTAGACAATGATATTCTCTTATATAAATATCACGATAAACAAATGATCATGCTTGAAGATGTAAAAAGAGCATTTGAGTTGTATGAAATTCATTCAGAAAATTATAAAAAGAAGGTTTTACTTTCTTTTGGTCCTTTCGCATCTATTCGACCGGATGCTCGGTCTTATGCTGAAAACATTGAGATGCCAACTCCTGCTCAAGCAGTAATATTGCAAAACCTTTCGCAACGCATACTTGCAAGATTCTATCGCGTATTCAGAAAAGACAAGCATCCTTTAAAGTTTTTCTCTGATCAAGAGTCGGCTATAGAATGGCTTAAAAAGTTCTAGTTTACCCCAAAATCAGGAGGATATCTTAGTTTCCGACTAAAGTCTTCAACTCATCTAAATAATGTGTTCATTGGTCGAAATTTATTATGCACGCCTAATTAATTGTCGGAGATTTGTATCGCAAAAACATTAATAACGAGCATGATAGCATACAATAACTTTAGTGCAATTCTCAGAGTAGATGGTGTTTTACACTATCAATTCAAGGCAGAAACGATACTTGAAAAAGAGGATTTTGAACAAAGTGTTCACGTTTACCAAGAGATGGGAAATGGAGAATTATTAAAAGTATTGGCAGAGTTTCCAGAATTCAGTGATTTAAGTAACGAAGCACGTGAATATCTTCAAGATCGAGAGATTCCCGCAATAGCAGAAGCGGTGGTATTTAAAGGCTTAGCTCAACGTCTGATCTTTAATTTTTACAAATATTTTAGAAAACCGGTTTATCCAATAAAAGGTTTTAACTCCATTGAAGCTGCTGAAAACTGGTTGAATACTTATTAAAGTTCACCGTCATCACTCAAACCCTTAATGTGACTGTACTCTTGGTCGATAGCATAGATTTTGGCTTTAAATGCTTCGTATCGTTTAGATTGATTAGACTTTCTCAATCTTCTTAACTTCTTTTCAACACGAGCATAACTCCTAAAATAATGATTGTTCCATTTTACACAGAATTCGTCTGCTGGCATTTTGACTCCGGCAACGCATTCAGATAAATCTTCTTTAGATTTTTTATAAAAATGGAGACGACATGAGCTCATCACAATAAGCAATCCAAGTACAAAAAATCTCGAATTCTTTGTAATTTGAAACTGGGCTGCTTTGCTATACTCCATTTCTCATTAGTTTTGTACAGATGAATTTAGACATTATCTATGAAGAGGACGGTTTTTTAGTCTGCAATAAACCTAACAATTTATTGATTCATCATTCTCATTATGCCCGTAACATTGACGAATTCAGTCTTGCTCAACTCGTTCGAAAATATGTAGGCTCAAAAATTCATCCCATTCACCGTTTAGACAGAAAAACTTCTGGAGCAGTTCTATTCGCTAAGAATATTGAAATGGCAACTTCTCTAAGAGCATTATTTGAAAATCATCAAATTCAAAAAACTTACTTTGCCTTGGTGAGAGGGTATTTAGACCAGGAAGGATTAATAGATTATCCCATAAAATCAGAAGATGATAAAGATTACAAGGATGCCGAAACACATTTTATATGTGTTGAACAGGTTGAATTTGATCGGCCAGTTGAACCTTATCCTAAATCACGCTATAGTTTGGCTAAACTATCTCCCTTAACAGGCAGAACGCATCAATTGCGCAAGCATATGAATAAAATAGCGCATCCAATTATTGGAGATCCGAGATATGGAAATAGACATCATAACCACGCTTTTCAGAATTGGTTCAATCATTCAAAGCTTTTTTTACACGCGCATTCCTTAGTGTTTAAGCATCCTATAAGTGGCGAACAACTTCAAATCAATGCAGATTTTCCAGATTTTTGGGCAACTAACTTGAAGGATTTAGGGTTTAAGCAAGATTTACAATTGCTTTAAGTAGCAATCGAAAACAGATGGATTAACGAGTTTACTCCATTTTTCGGGGTCATTGTACACCTCAAATACGTCAATAGTTTTCACAAATTCATATCCCAAGCGGATATACCAATCTCCTAATATTTTTTTTGAAGTAACTTCAATATGCTCTGCCTTCAATACTTCAATATGAATGGATGTTGCATTGGCTGCAATGGCACGTTGTTCAACAGCATCTATGAGTGCTTTACCTATCCCTTTGCCTTTGTGATTAAAATCTGCACCGAGTAAAGTAAATGTCCAAACCTGCGGTTTTAATTCAAAACATCTTACACCTCCAACGACTTCGCCATCCAATAGTGCAAACAGTATTTCGTTATCAGCTATGTATTGCTGATAATCTTTTTTAGAAACGCGAACATAATTGGGGCCCCAAACTTCTAACTCAGTGTTTGCATAAGCGGCAACAACGATATCGTATAACTTATGAAATTCATCATAAGTCAAAGGTTTTTGTTTGCTATCGTATATTTTAAGCATAAAAAAACCCTGAATCACCACTGTTTAAATGGTGATTCGGGGGTAGATTTAATTCCTAATTGTGATTATTTCCCTGAAAGTTCAGTTACCTTGTTTTTAGCTTCTAAGAACTTTTCTTTCATTCCAGCTTTTCCGTAAGCATCTCTTAATGCAATCCAAAGGTTTACATCAGAAGGAGAAGCTTCGACTGTTCTTTCTAAAAACGGAACTGCCTTTGCGAAGTACTCTTTAGACTCAGCTACCATTTTGTCATAATTTGGATCACCGAATTCAAGTTTGTTAGCTGCATTGTTTACATCTGCACCTTTATTGAAGTACAATCCTCCTAAAGCAGATAAGGTATTCACATCACCATCATTTAATTCTAAAGCTTTGTTGTATGATTTTTCAGCATTTTCAAAATCATCCATGTTTTCGTACACGGTTCCAGCAGTATAAATCAAAATTGAGTTATTTGGATCTAAAGCAATTACTTCATTTAATGCAGTAACAGCCTCTTCTTTTCTGTCAGTGTCAATGTAAAGGTTAACCATTTCAATCAAAATATCTTTATTTCCTGGATATCTCTTTACTTGCGCATTCAACATTTTTTCAGCCTCTTCTGTTTTCCCTTGCTTTTGTAAAGCTTGAGATAAGTAATATGTAGATGTACCTGGTTGGTATCCCCACTCTACTACTTTAGTAAACGCTTCCTCTGCCAATCTTGACGAATCAATATTAGCAGCAGCTAATCCCCCATAAAAGAAATACAATGAGTCAGTTTCGCCCATTACTTCACCAAATGAACCAGCAGCGATTAAAGCTCCTGAAGCTTCAGCCCATTTTTCTTCTTCATACATCTTCACACCTACTTGCGAAAGTTGAGTTCTGTAAAAGCTACAATAATCGTTTACGTCATCTTCGTAACGTCCTTTTGAATCAACCTCTTTGGATCTCTTTAATGCAGCAAAACCATCTTCTACAGCCTTTTCAGCATCAACAGCACTTAACTCCTCATCTCCAGACATTAATGCACAAAATGGAATTTCAACATAAATTTTCCCGTAATACATTAAAGTTTTAGGATCATCCTTAGTTTCATCACTTACATAAGACTTGTCAATAAATGACTTTGCGTCTTTTAATTCTTTAGCTTGTTCTTCTGCATCACCACCAGTTAATTTCAATTGCCAGTAGTTTTTAAATGCAATACCTGCACTACTTGTGTTTCCTTTTTGAGAAAAAGCAACAGATGATAATGCTACAGTTGCGATTAGTAATAATCTCTTCATTGTTTGTTTTTATTAATTATCTATTTGATGCGGAATTCAGTTTAATTCCATAAACATCTTTTCAATTTTTGTGCCAAGTCGGGTTTTCAAACAAAATGACCCTTTCTACCATTGGCGGAAAGGGTCAAATTTAATCAAAGCCATTGAAATATTTAAATTTGTGGCTAATTACTTATTCTTCTTCTTCAGATCCTGAGTTTTCTGTCCCTTCTCCATCATTAGTATCTCCTTCAGCAGGAGTGATTGGATTTCCATCTTCATCAAATTCAGTTTCATCCTCTTCGTCTCTATCTCTATAAACTTTAGCTACAGCTGCAATTTCATCATCACCTTTCAGGTTGATTACTTTTACACCTTGTGTTGCTCTACCCATTACTCTGAGCTGATCAACATGCATTCGAATCGTAATTCCTTTCAGAGTAATGATCATTAAATCGTCATCATCAGTTACGTTCTTCATGGCAATCAAATCACCCGTTTTATCCGTAACATTGATCGTTTTAACTCCTTTACCACCTCTGTTCGTGATTCGGTAATCTGCAACAGCAGAACGTTTTCCGTATCCATTAGATGAAACCACCAATACGTTGGCGTCTTCATTTTCTACGCAAATCATACCTACTACTTCGTCTTTATCAGATGCAAGGGTCACACCTCTTACTCCTGATGCAGTTCTTCCCATGAATCTCACCTTCTCTTCGTTAAAGCGAATTGCTTTCCCCGATTTTAAGGCCATCATGATTTCGTTTGTACCGTTCGTTAATTTCGCTTCTAATAGCTCATCACCTTCTCTAATTCCAATAGCATTAATACCATTCGTTCTAGGTCTAGAATATGCTTCTAGCTTCGTTTTCTTAATCACACCTTTCTTAGTACACATTACAATGTACTTATCAGTGATATACTCTTCATCTTTGATATCATTCACATTAATGAATGCTTTGATTGAATCGTCTTGCTCAATGTTGATTAAGTTCTGTAATGCTCTTCCTTTCGCGTTTTTAGCGCCTTCTGGAATTTCGAATATTCTCATCCAGAAACATTTACCTTTTTCTGTAAAGATCAGTAACCAGTTGTGGTTCGTTCCTACAAATAAGTGCTCTAAGAAATCTTTATCTCTTGTGGCAGCACCTTTTGCTCCAACTCCACCTCTACTTTGAACTCTGTATTCTGCTAGAGAAGTTCTTTTGATGTATCCTGCATGAGAAATAGAAATCACTACTTCTTCATCTGGAATCAAGTCTTCGATTCTCATTTCATTTGCAGAGTATTCAATGATCGATCTTCTTTCGTCTCCGTATTTACCTTTGATATACTCTAGCTCATCTTTAATGATTTGCATTCTTCTATCCTCGTTTGCAAGAATATCTTTCAAATCAGTAATCGTTTTCATTAACTCTTCATACTCAGCTCTTAACTTATCTTGTTCAAGACCGGTTAACTGACGTAATCTCATTTCAACGATTGCCTTAGATTGGATCTCAGACAATTCGAATCGAGTCATTAATTTATCTCTTGCTTCATCAGGACTTTTAGAGGCTCTAATCAATTTAATTACTTCATCAATGTTATCAGAAGCAATGATTAAACCTTCTAAGATATGCG
>JAUHXX010000145.1 GCA_030426825.1 Bacteroidia bacterium
CCATTAATCAACTATCAATATTTCAACTCTTCTGTTCGCCTCTTCTTCTTCCAAGCTTTTGGGCTTTTCGTAGGTCATTTGGGTATTCCCAAATCCTATCGCTTCTAATCTCTCAACAGAAATACCATTGTTTTTAAGGAACTTTTTGACTGCCTTGGCGCGATCATCCGATAGTTTTTGAATCTTATTTGTATTTTCTAATCCAGGCGCATTCACATGTCCTTGAATCTGTATTTTAACTTCATCATTTACAGCAAGAAAATCCAGCAATCGTTTTAGGGCAGGAAGTGCGATAGGCAGAAACTCATCTGAATCCTGATAAAACTTAATATCTTCTAGTAGCAATTTCTTTCCGGCAGATAGCTTTTCTAGCTCAATTAGTACATCCGCATTTTCGTCAGCTTTTTTAGTAACCTCAACATCTTTAACAAATAAAAAGTATCCTGGAGTATTTGATTCTATATGTAAATCTTTAGCTCTGGATCCAGAAAAAATAAAATCAGTCCCCATAAAAAGCGCATTATCCATACCTACGCCATTCACGATCATATTGGCCTCAACAGGTTCCATTGTTTCTTTATCTCGGATTCTAATTCTAATCATGGATTCTTTTTCGTTGGTTCTGAAATCCTGAATTTTTGAAACGGTAGTTTTTATTTTACCGATTCGCTTGTAGCGTATCCTTACTTTTCCTTCATAAGTAGAGTTGGTGTGGATCATTAAATAATACACATCTTGCATTTCTGTCTCTATAGATGGTTTGAAATTCTCATCCCTTGGATCACCTTCAATGCCTTTATCATAATAAGATGACATTTCGTAAAGAATGGGCTTTACCTCATCATTCTCTAATTTTTCACAAAAAGAATTATCATCTGCTTTAAACAGCAAATAACTAAAATCAACATTGTTTTCAGTAAAAATTTCGAATTCAAATCGCCCTTTTAATTGAGGTTCTAGACGCAACCAAACTGAATTCGCTTCATGAAAATCAGGGAACATGTTCATGAAATCATCTCGGTGACCATAATTACCTGGAAATTGAACTCTAGACTCGTTGGTATAGTCAAGCACTTCAACCGCTCCGAAGCAATCTGCAAACGAATTTGAATAGTGCATTTTAAAACCTTGACTAAAAGAATTTAAAGTGCCAAAAATTAACAATATGGATAAAACACGTCCTAACATCACTGGATCATTACAAATATACGGTATTTTTGCCCTAAGGTTCACATACCATGCCAAAGCATACACCATGAAAACAATGTACGAGAAAGTAGGAGACGAACGATTGCAATTAATTGTTGAGCGATTTTATGACCAAGTTTTCGAAAATGAAATTATTGGACCTCTGTTTGCGAACAGTGAAAAAGCCTTAGTAATGGACAAACAATATTGTTTTTTAACCCAATTTCTAGGCGGTCCGTTACGCTATTTTGAAAAGTACGGTAATCCTAAAATGCGCATGCGTCATTTACCTCATAAAATTGATGAACGCGCCAAAGACGAGTGGCTAAGATTGATGAAAAATGCCATCTTTAGTTTAGATTGGGATGAAGAAAACAAGACCACTTTGTATAATTGTTTTCCAACCTTGGCAGCCCACATGATGAATTCGTAAGAATTTATTCAGATTTTTATTTATTGCGAGATTTTCTGGTTAAATTAGGTATGATAATTGCCCTTGAACATGAAAAAACACTTGCAGCAGCTCATATTAATACTGGTATTTTGTCTAACAGGTTGGACATCTTATACTCAAGATGACCGATACGTATTATGGGGTACACGTTCATTAACTTGGGACGATTTTCAAGGACCCATTCCTTCAAATTCTCAGTTTGACGCTTTAACCAACTCTGCCATCAACCTTATTTATGATGGCGAAAACGCTTCGCTGAGATTTACTATTGAAACAATTTTTGATCTGAAAGGATCTTGGAAAAAAGCAAATGTAAACCCTTATGTGCTACAGCACGAACAGCTGCATTTTGATATCACCGAATATCATTCGCGTCTCCTGCGTAAAAAGCTTAAAGGATACCGTTTCAAATCTTTTGCAACAATTGAGTCAGACGTAAAAAAGATGTTTAATCAGGCTTTTGATAATGCCAATAAAATGCAGGTGAAATACGATAAAGACACCAATCATTCAATTAATAAAAAGAAACAGGCGAAATGGAACAGAAAAGTAAAAAAGCTATTGAAATCTGTGAGTGCCTATAAAAACCCTAAGTTTCAAATTAACATCAGTTATTTAACCAAATAAACACATCATGAATAAACAACTACTTCTACTCTGCTTCTTTTTGATGAATTTGGGATGGGTCAATGCCGGCCCTAAAATTTGGAAATGCATTAACGAAAAAGGAGAGGTTCAATTCACCGTTGAGGCTAAAAGAGTTTCAA
The DNA here is from genome assembly GCA_030426825.1 of Bacteroidia bacterium. Classification (GTDB taxonomy): domain Bacteria; phylum Bacteroidota; class Bacteroidia; order Flavobacteriales_D; family Crocinitomicaceae; genus Paracrocinitomix. The sequence goes on from JAUHXX010000145.1 coordinate 2,410, forward strand.
GTTTTCAGAACGGCATGGCAGTAATAACAAAAGCCGAAGTAATTGACAATAAATGGGTGTATAACAAAGGGTTTATTGACGCCACCGGAAAAATTGTTATTCAGCCGCAATATGATAAGGTGAAAGGAAATGGTTTCGTGAATGGGCGTGCTTGGGTCAAAATGAAGAACTCAGATTATTGGTCATTGATAGATGAAACAGGCAAGGTAATTCCCACCAATAAATACGAAAAAGTAGGTTACCTGTTTGACTTTAATCCCAATGTGACAGCCGTTTATCGTCTAGGGAAATTGGGATTCATTGATATGGATGGTAAAGAGATTATTCCCTGTAAATATTTAGGTGATTCGTTCTTCAAGCAGGGATTGGCCTGTGTGTCATTATACAATGATGAAAGCGGTTATGGATTTATCAATGCTCAGGGTGAGGTTGTCATTCCGTTTCAATTCAAGCAAGCCGGCACTGCAGCTTTTATGGATAATGGGATGTGTAGAGCTACGGTTTCAGGATCAACTGTTCTGATTGATAAAACGGGGAAAGTTGTATTTAAAACAAGTAAAGGAAATATCCAAGGAGTCAGTAATGATTGGGTGCGCATTTTTACTAAAGCCAATCGAAAAGGCTGGGGTTATATTGACATGAACGGGGCTACAAAAATTGACTTTATCTATGATGACCTATCCTCATTCAATGATTTAGGATATGCAATTGCAGAAAAAGGCGGGCTAAAAGGAATTATCGGTACAGACGGAAAAACCGCCATTGAGTTTAAGTATGCGACCATTTATAACGATCCGACAGAAGATGGCTACATCATGGCCGTTTATCCAACAGATGAACCCATGTCATTAGCCAATACACCAAAAGATTACTTCAATACGCAATTTGAAAAAATAGATTTAGGCGACATTGCTTATGTTTACTCTGCTAATGGCAGTAAGTTGTTGCCTTTTAGAACGAAAGACCACAAGTTGGGTTATTTAGACCGTGACTTTAATGTTGTGATTGAGGCAAATTATGATGTGGCTGAAGAGTTTTCTGAAGGTTTGGCTTGGGTGAGGTAGATGTTTTCTTTACAGGTTTATCACTTTTGGTTTTTCAATGTATCGATTATCCTCATAATCGATTAACAAGTCAGGCATCTGTGCATGGATGAATTCCAATTTACTAAAATGTCTTAAACCATAAAGTTCGATATAAGAAGGAGTAAGACATATTTCTGAACGAGCTTCTAAAAGGCCTTTATTGACCTCAGAAAAGATTGAGAATAATTGAGAAACACTAAGTGTATTTTTCCCATAAATATCTAAACTAATCTTTGCATGTTTTGATGGTATCGTTAAATCTCCATGGCGCTTAATTAGAACTAATTGTTTTTCTAATAATAAAATCTCATTCTCAAGAAACAGGTTAGTTTCATGACTTAACATTTTTTTATAGTCTTCAAGCTTTTCTTGAACCCAAAAAGCTGTCAATTTTTTATATTCCCACTGGCGTGGATCAGTTTCATGATCAAAATTTGCCGAATACCCATGGCTCACGCTATTTTTTACTGAATCAAATAGAGTAAGTCTTCCTTCAACTAAAAATTTAAATTCAGAATTAACTGCGATACTTAAATTATCATAGATCCAACCATCACCACAAACCCATTGCATTTCTTCTCTAGGCTGCAAATGCAAATACGTTTGAAGGGCGTAATTACCGTTTTTACCCCAATATAAAAATTTGGCATTTTCAATTTTCCCGATTAGGCTGAAATAAAAATATTCGATCTGACCAATTGTAAGATTCGAATCTGGAACAATCATATACTTAACCGGATGTGATTTCAATTCACTAAATGCAGCTATCTCTTTGGCATTCTTTTCAGTAGGTTCTACCACCCACGCCGTATCATTCAGTTTTTCAATAGGATTATCTAGATTCTCCTTTAGAAAAATGATACCTGTAACAGGTAGTGTATCCGCATCATACCACCAAGGATAACCACAAGTCAACTCAGGCGGATGAATGTCAAAATCGTGCGCTACTTGGACATAATAATGAAAATCTTTGGTTGAAATAGATTGACTTAGGACACTACTTAGCCCAGTAATCAAGATTAAACTTGAAATGAATTTTGCGATCATAATAAATGATTAACAGCAAAAATTATTCCATCAATTGTTGAACCTTTTGCAAATATTCATCCCGATACAAGGTCAAGCCGGCTAGGTGCTTACCATCAATCGTCCACAATTCTTTATGCTGACTTGGTGAGCGTTCATAAATCTCCTTCCCCATTTTATATTTACAGACTACATCTTCTTTGCTATGAACAACCAGCAAAGGTTTGCTCCAAGTTTTCATCAAGCGTTTTCCTCTAACCGCATTTCTAACCAATAAATAAGCAGAAAAACGCATAGGCCTTGGGGTACGTGAAGCCGCCACTGTATTATGATCAATAAAAGGTCCTTCTAGCAGCATAGCATCAATTTGATCTTGATTGTCATGACCAACCTGCTGCGCTAAATTACCTCCAAGCGAAAAACCCATCAATAAAACTTTCGTGTTTTTGACTTCTGGTAGCTTTATGAAATAATCAAAAGCCAATTGAGCAGACAATTTCACGTATTTATGTTTGGCCTTTCCTTCAGATTCTCCAAACTCAGGATAATCCATTATGAAGAAATTATAGCCGGCCTCATAAAAAATATCTGCCACCCCACTCCATGATTTTAATGTTCCGGCATTGCCATGTAAAAAGAAAATGGAAGTCTTGGCTGAATCGTTTTTGTAAAAATTACTGGTAAACGAACCGTGCTTTTTATGGTATTGAATTTTAATTTCCTCAGCATGAGCAGGCGGATCAAAAGATTCTTTTTCAGGATAATAGAATAGGCCGTTAAAACCGCATGACGAAATTAAAACCATTACTAATAAAATACTTGCTAATCGAAGAAGACTACACATTGCATGTAAAGATAGGTTTTTACACAAATCTTGACTTGTTTATGATTCAATGAAGAATGAGCGCAAATATTAACCCTAACCTTTACCTAACCTCAGTAATAACTTGGTATAAAAGCCACCTGTATCGATATCGTCAAATGAACCTACAATTTGGGTATAACCGACTTTAACTATCATAGATTCAAGCACTGAATAATTCAAGTCATATTTTAGGTCAAAACCACCACCAAATCTGAAATAATCATTTTCTGCTCTGAGGCCCAAACTATAATCCTTAGAGCCAGCAGGGTAAGTGTATGATTTAATGTTTTTAAAGCGAACAATTCCGTAAGCAGCAATGGCATCCAGACCGAAACTAATTTTCGAATCTTTCAACTTTTGAAAACATTGACTTAACCAAAATGATGAACTAAAACCACCTTCATAAGTGGTTAAAACAACCGTTTTCTCATAATGGTTTGCACCGTTAAACACGTGATTTGGAGATGTAATAAGGACCGGAGTATTGTTCTTTTTTCTAAATTGTTTGATGCTGAAATCTGTTCCTAAATCTATGAACCTGTTAAATTGAAAAGGAACTTTAAAGTTTATTGAATATCCTGAATGCAGTTCACTCTTAAAAACTTGATGTTCATCCCCAGTGATAAAACTGCTGTTAAAAGATTTTAGGATTGCATACTCATAACCAGCACCAATTTCAAACGACAAACGAGGATAACTTGTTTCTTGACTTGAAGCTTGTTGCAGTGAAAGAACAAGAGTCAATATTATTATTAAATTTTTCATAGCGATCAATTCACTAACGGAAAAACAAGCCCATTATTTCTTATTCTTCGCAAATTGAAGGCTACCGCCAAACTGAATGAGCAATGGAAATCTGAAATCCATGTTATGAGAAATGGGATGTAAGGTTTCTCCTTCTTCAAAATACTTACCGCCTTTTTCTTTTTTTGTAGTGAAGAACTGCTGATTTAAATTTAGATACACCATACTTCTGTTCATCTGCTTTTCAATATGGAATACAAGGCCCAATTGTTTAGTCTCATAATTTCCAAAATATAATATCGTACTATTAGGTATGTAAGCCCCACTCAAATTTTTATTAAATCCACGATCATTTCTGGATCTTACGGTGAATGAAATACCGCCTCCTACTGAAATGTTTTCGAAATTCCGTAAGAAAATTAATTCTTGCGTTGAAACAAATCCAATATGCGAGTTTACTGCAAACTGTCGGTATCCAACATCAACCATTGATGATCCTCCATAATTACCAAATTGAGCTGAGTCTCCATTGCCAATATCGGTCAATTCAAATTCAATCTGCTCTTTATAAATTTCAAATGCGAAGGACGAAGTTTGCCTTATCGAATAGTTCTTTTTTTGAATCCAATTCCATCCTAGTTTGAAATGGATGCCAGAAGAAAAGGTAAAATTCTTGTAATCGATATCGTAGATTTCAGTTTCATAGATTGAAAAATCTTGCTCGTTTCTTGAAACTCCTTCAAAACTTCGGGTACCATAATTCATAACTGAGAATAAACCCAAACTAGCTTGCATTCGGTATTTGGAATCTTGGCTGTAAGCAACCTGGGATACGAAAAAAAGAAAAAAGATTAACGATCGATTCACTTTGGGCTGATTTGATTGAAATTCAATTGCACTCCAACAGTTATTGTTGATGGATACCTAAAATCCAAATTATGAGAGAAAGGATAAATAACTGATGAATCATCAAAATATTTCCCTCCTTTTTCTTTCTTCAAAGTGGCAAATTTTTGAGAATAATTAACAAATGTCGTTAACCTTCCAAAAGAATATTCAATTCTTAAATCAGCATCCAATTGATGTGTTAAATAACCCATTGTCGTCCGCCCCCAACTCCAAGCATTATATTCAGCTGCGAATCTAAATACATCTTCAGAGAATCTTCTTGTCCAATTCAGTCCTGCTCCTATCCGCAAATCATCTTTTTTCCACATAGCTAACAGTCCAACTTTAGTACCTATACTTTTACCGATATCCGCAACTGTATTTCCATATCCTACCTTGATTTTATCTGTCGTATAGTCATCCCTCCATGTTGTATCACCATTACCAATATCAACTATTCTAAAAGTTATTTTCTCGGTAACTGAGTTTCCAAAAACCGCTAATTCTTGCCTCAAAATAAATTTAGGACCTGAAACCCAGTCAAAGCCGAACCCTATTTGTAGACCAGGAGAATAATTATTCTTTTTATACAAAGTATTGTACTTTTCAGTTTGATATTTTGAATAGGCATCTGATGGTTGATAAACATTATCGAATGACGTTTCTCCCCAATTGACAATTGAATGCATGCCGACATTTAGGTTAAATCGATATCGATCATCCTGCCCAAAAGCATTAGAGGAAAATAATAGAATTAGGGTTAAGATTCTTTGCACAGTAATAAAACAATCATCTCTGGCCAAAAGTTACAGCACAAAAAAAGAGCCTTGAAACGCCAAGACTCTTTTAATTCTACAATTTGATTCAAATAACCTACGCCATTTGGGAAATGTTAGCCAAAATCTCGTTAAAAGTAGCTGATGGTCTCATTTGCTCTGAAGCTAAACTGTCTGTTGGCTCATAATATCCACCAACATTTACAGCTGAACCTTGCGCAGCAATTAACTCTTCGTTAATCTTCGCTTCGTTCGCAGCTAAGCTTTCGTAAACACCTTTAAACTGTGAGGCTAAATCAGCATCTTGCGATTGGTTAGCCAAGGCCTCAGCCCAATATAACGATAAGTAATAATGAGATCCTCTGTTATCTAATTCGTTCACTTTTCTAGACGGTGACTTCTTGTTCAACAAAAACTTCTCAGTTGCATCATCTAAACATTCACCCAAAATTTGTGCTTTCTTATTATTCGTTTTCTCACCTAAATGATCAAGTGATACAGCCAAAGCCAAAAACTCTCCTAATGAATCCCATCTTAAATGTCCTTCTTCAGTAAACTGCTGAACATGCTTAGGCGCAGATCCACCGGCACCAGTTTCAAACAATCCTCCACCATTCATCAATGGAACAATCGATAACATTTTAGCAGAAGTACCTAATTCTAAAATTGGGAACAAATCGGTTAAGTAATCTCTCATTACGTTACCTGTAACACCATTTGTGTTGTCTCCGTTTTTAATTCTTTCTAAGGTAAATTTACAAGCATCTACCTGTGACATGATTCTAATATCTAATCCAGAAGTGTCGTGATTTGGTAGGTACTTGTTAATTTTTTTGATGATTTGTGCGTCATGCGCTCTGTCTTCGTCTAACCAGAAAATTGTTGGCCAACCGGTAGCTTTTGCCCTTGACACGGCCAACTTCACCCAGTCTTGAATTGGAGCGTCTTTTGTTTGACACATTCTCCAAATATCCCCTTCTTCAACATCAAATTCCATCACGATATCAATACCGTTTTTCACTTTCACTTTTCCAGCTGCTTCAATTTCAAAAGTTTTGTCATGCGAACCGTATTCTTCTGCTTTTTGAGCCATTAACCCAATATTTGGAACAGTTCCCATTGTTGTTGGATCAAAAGCGCCGTGCTCTTTACAGAAATCCATCACCACTTGATACAACTTCGCGTATGAAGAATCTGGAATAACCACCTTTGTATCTTGAAGTTTTCCTTCTTTGTTCCACATTTGACCAGAAGTTCTGATCATAGCTGGAATTGA
>JAUHXX010000146.1 GCA_030426825.1 Bacteroidia bacterium
GTTCTCTAAGCTTTGGGTCTTCAATTAGGATCTCAATTTTATCTGCCAATAATTTAGAATCTTTTGGTTCAACTACTAGGCCAGTTTCACCATCAAGAATAACTTCAGGCAAGCCGCCAACATTAGATACTACGACTGGTTTCTCACAGGCTGAAGCTTCAACAGCCGCTACACCAAAACTCTCTCCATCAAGAACTGACGGAATAACTACAATATCCATCTGATTAAAAGCCTCAGGAATTTTAGAATGGTCAATTCGACCTGTAAATTCAACCAAGTTTTCTAGCCTCAAGCTCTTCACTTGATCTTTAAGTTCGGCTTCTTTTGAACCGGCACCAACAATGGTGAGTTTCAATTTTTTATCAGGATATTTCTTGATTAAAATATCAAAGGCATTAATTAAATATGAAATTCCATATTTGTCCTCTAGCGTTTTCACAATCCCAATATTCACGCTATCCCTTTGGGCATGATCATTTAAATTCTTAAAATGATTTAAATCTACCCCAAAAGGAATCACCACAACTTCTTTTTCAGTGTATTTTCTGGTTTCCTTAGCCATTACAATACTTGTTGAGAAAATTGCATCAGCTTTTCTAATGTTTCTATTAAAAATAAAGTTCTTGATTTTGGATTCTTTTGGAAATGAAAATACGTCCTCACCCCAAACGGAAATAGCAAATGGGTGATGATTTAAGAAGCTCCCTAGTAAACCATAACTAGTTGCATAATGCGCATGCACAATATCTGGCTGAAAATCTTTGTGCAGTCTCTTTACCTTGTTTTTTGCGGTAACATATTTGATTTTACTTAATCTACTAGGCCCACCTTGATTTGTGAATTCAGAATAAGCAATTTCAACATTTTTCATGCCTGTATAAAAATCATCTTTTGGAGCCGCCAGACCATAAACCAGCACATGGCAGCCCCTTTTAGCGAGTCCCGAAACCCATTTTTTGGTATGCACATTATTAATATCTGATAGGAATAATATTTTCATAAAGCTTTTAATTTCTCAACTAACTTTTGAAGTGAAGCAAATCTTGAACATCTTTGGTGATCATAATCTTGTAATTGTGCCTTTAACAACTCCCTTAAGGCGTCCTCAATTTCATTTTCCGTATTCCTGGCCCACCTTACATTAGGATAATCTAATAGCACATCTTGGATTGCTCCAGTATTCTTTTCACCCTGTGTAATGACCAGAATCTTTTTATTCATTGCTATGTAATCAAACAGCTTAGTAGGCGATTCAAAAGGTTTTCCGCCAGTCATCAAAACCGCTATTTCAGCTTCTTGAATTCTGTTTAGCATTGAATCATATGGGATAAAATCAAAAGACCGTAATCTATCGGATTGATAAGCATCAACTAATTCAGATTGTTCACCAATTTGTTCAAAGGACAAATCGTTATTGCAGTGAATGACCTCCAGCAAATGAACAACAGAAAAATCTTGATACAATTTCCCAGTATTTATCAATCGACCTTTTATCGTGTCACTGTGTCGTCCAATCTGGTTCAACCTGGTTTCATCATATCCGTTCATAATTACCTCAACCTTTTTGTTGGTGTTGATATGATTGGCGCAAACTTGGTTTACTGATATTACAAGGTCTGCTGATTTGTTAAACTTTTTTTCTAGATAAGATTGAACTGTTTTTTTTAGAAATCCACTGTTATGCCTAGGGTTGTTACTGAAAGGGTCTCTATAATCCAAAATAGTTTTCATTCCGAATTTCCGTTGAAGAAATTGTGCGACAGAGAAATGCATGAATGGCCCTCCTGAAAAAATAACGTAACTGTATTCACGGTAAGTAGGATGATTATTAAAATGCTCTATTAGCTTCTTTCTCCATGTGAGACCTTGATCTTTGATTAATTTCCCCAACAATCCAGCAGATCCGTCATCAGGAACTACTGTTACATTAGGTTTAGACTCTTCTTGCGGAATGGATGTAATAACATGACATTCTACGTCAAACTTATTAAGATTTTGAGCCCAGTAAGTCATTCTTTTCGCACTTACACTAGCAAAAGGTTCAAAATAATATGCTACCAACAATACTTTCATTTCTTAAATTGGATAAGTTTTTGGACAATGAAATTTAACACAAAGAATAAAAATAGCGGCCATAGTAGCAACTTCAAATACAGGAAGTTAGTAAAGCCAGCGCCAACTAGCCATTTGACAGTAATTAGTGCATAAAACGCCATCAACAATGGTGTTTTTGGTTTTTTAATTACATATAAATGAACGGCTTGAATTACGAGCCCAACAATTGCTGGAGCAATGACCAGACCCAAATAACCATAATTAGCCCAGGCTTCTCCCATATAAAAACCAGAATACAGATTCCCAGTTCCATTTGCTATACTATCTGGATGAACATAGGCTTTTATTAATCGTGCAGACTCAACAGCATCTAAATTCAAAGAGTTAATAATGAAACTGGGGATTCCCACTCCATAGGTTTGTTGCGTTATTATTTCAGGAAATAATTCCATTGACAATGGAAATGTGAAGTAACCTACCAGAAAAGTTCTACCATAGAAAGCAGAACTAAAATTGAATATTTGAGATCCAAAAGAATGATCAGTGGTCAGAGAGTATCCAATCAACAACAATCCTATTGGTAGACACACGAACCACAGCATTGTCCTTAAACTGATTCCTTTAGATAAAAACACTTCTAATATGGCAAAACCTAAAATAAAAAATGCAATTGGTGCTTTTTGAACGTCATGACTTACCATTAAAATGGCAACCATAAAATTTATACTAAAAATGAGAAAATTGAACCAATTTCTATTTTTTCTTAAAAGGATATAACTGGAAGAGGCTATCACGGGAATCACAATGATTCCAAATAAATTTTTAATGTAAATAATGCCCCCGAATTCTCGTCTTGAAACAATCCTATCAATATTTGCCTGCTCAGGGTCTCCCTCCACAATCAACGTGTAGAGCGGAATTCTTTTAGTATTAATGAAGACATAAATCAAAACTGAAATTGCAAGTAAAGAGAAACAGACTTGAACCAATTGATTACCAATAGTAGAACCGCTCAAAGAAACAGGGGCGTTCAGGTATTTATGAAAAGACTCATTAATATTTACACCCAAAAACTTATTAAATGCAATCATTGCCAATGGCATACTGATTAGAGAATACATTGTCCAAATCCAGGTTTCCAATTTTACTGAATCCGAAACTATTTCCATATCCGGATGATAATCCAAAGCACCAATTGCTAACAATACTGATGCTACCAAGCCACTTGTGACAATTTGAAAATAAAACACATAACTCACTGTATTTAATTTCAACGGTGACATAGAACCACAAGCCATCTTAAAGAGTCGAATCGACAGAATCGTCACGCCAATTGATATGATAATAATTAAGGCGTTCATGCGTCTATTTTTTGTGCTGTTCTAATCAGAACAAAAATGAAAAATAAATAACAAATCGCACCGCTTGCCGCCAGTAATTTAAAAGTGGTTACAAAATCTTCATAATAATAATACCCGATTAATAAGGCAGCAAGTTGCAACACTAAAAATATTAGGTTTTGTCTAAACTCTATTCCAATTTTTCTCACTGCTGAAAACAAAGTAGACTGGGAATAGTAAACGAATCGCACTAAATAAAACAAAGAAAAATACCCCGCTAATTGACCTGAAAGACGATATTTCTCTCCAAAAAACCAGGCAAACAAGTGTTCACCAAAAAAGAAAATAATGAGCATTGGAACTAGCATAAACAGAAAAAGACGAACGCTAGATTTTTTAACGTATCCACCTATCTTTTTCCCTTCTTGTATATCATCTGAAATCTTTTTATAAAAGACCTGGGACACGGACTTACCCACCATAGTTATTGGGACATTCAACACCTTAGTTATAATATCAAAAAGACCCAATATTTGAGCACCGAAAAATCCAAAAATGAAAAAATTGGGAAGCTGTGTTGCTAGAATATTCACAAGACCGGAAGGCAAACTTTTAAGTGGAAAGTCGTTATACTTTTTTAAGTTCTCTTTTGTATCACCAATATCTCCGTTAAATATTTTAGTGTTTTTTAGAAACAAGAACAACGTGCTTGTCACTAAACCTAAAATAAGTCCAAAAAACAACCCAAAAAACCCAAATCCAGCAGCACCGAAAGCGGCATTAGATCCATTTTGCCCTGCCGATTGAATGATGCGACTATTTGACAATGAACGGTAGCTTTTTGATCGGGTATACCAATAATTAAATGAGTTATAAAGTGTCATAGCGAATACGCCAATCGGTATACAATAAATCAAATACTTAACGGATACCAGATTTTTAACTTCATTCAGTTCTATCATTTCATGTTGCACAATCACATCTAGTAAATAATTACTGGTAAAAAGTAAAACCACGAAAAGTAGTACATTAAAAGCGAGGGATAACAGCAAGGATATTTTAAAAATAGCCTTAGCGTTTTTATCTTCTTTTGGAAGGACTATGGCCAGCTCATATCTTCCTGAAGCCAAAATCACTAACACTCCAACAATTGAAGAATAAAGTGCCATCACCCCAAAATCTGACACGGAAAATACACGTCTAAGAACCAACTGCATCAGAACGCCTATTACTTGCGCAATGATCGTTCCTTGAACAAGGACAAAAACGTGCTTTAACAACTCATTTTTATTGAGGATCTTTTTTAGCATTAAAACAAAGTTAAACTAAATGCTCAAGCGTATTCATAAAAGTGAGAGATACCATCAAATACAGAATGTCAATAATCTGCTATCTCGAAATATCAACTTTTGTATTGCCTTTTTCTTTACCGAAAACTAAAAATGCAAAGATTCCTTTTAAATACCCCCACCCATAACTAAAATGGATAATTATAAACGCTAGATACACGTGAATTGAAAGCCCTAGGGACTTAAAGTTTTGAAAAGCTGCTATTTTTAGCAATGTTAGATACAGAACTATTCCAGCTGCATAAATCAATATCCAAGGCCACCAAAACAGGGTTGGAATCCAACCTGCCAATACAGCCAACACCAATACTAATGGTGCAAATTGGCGAGCAGTAGCTGCGGATTTTAATTTTTTATTTACTAATGGCTTGAAATAACCGTATTGATAAAACATTTTTGCCATTTTGCTAAATGTAGCCCTTGCAGAATACTCAATTTTTAATGTCGGAATTAAATAAATCTTACCGCCATTCTTAATAATCCTTCCATTAAATTCATCATCTTGATTCCGTGTTAAATCTTCGTCAAAATCACCAATTTTTTCGAACACCGATTTTCTGAAACAACCAAAAGGAACTGTGTCCACTTCTCTTGTTTCCGTACTTTCTAAACGATATTCAGCATTACCAATCCCCACTTTGTGAGAGGTTGCAATAACAATTGCTTTGGCCATGGTAGTATCTGCTCCGGGTTTTGTATCCCAACAGCCACCAACATTCCAAGCATCTGGCCTTTGGTTCAATTCATTTTCTAAAACAGAAACATAATTTTTAGGATAGATGGAGTGTGCGTCCATTCGGATGATTATTTCACCGGATGACATTTTTATTGCCTCATTTAAAGCGAAGGGCACAGTTTTATGAGGATTGTCGATTAACTGTACTTTCAATTCTGAATGTGACTTTTGAAATTTTTCAACTTCAGCCTTCGTTTGGTCATCACTTAAACCATCTGATATAATTACTTCCAGATTTTCGGCACCATAATCTTGATCTCGGATATTTTCTAAAACCTTATAAATAAAGCCTTCTTCGTTTCTACACGGTATAATTATGGATATCAACTCTTTACTCACTAGATCTGCTTATTCCCGCTCATTTGAATGGACAAAGAAATAGATAAGTAATCTATTTTCAAAGTTATTATCTATCTAGTTGATTCGAAAGTTTAATTTTGCAAGAAATGGATAAGGTATTTGATTACTTATATATTGGAACCGGGCCTATCAACATTATAGATGCTGTTAAAAAGGCGCAACAAGGTAAAAAGGTTTTGTTAATTGATTCGAAAAGTCAAATTGGCGGAGCTTGGGTAGCAATAGAGGTTGGCGCATATGGCAAATTAGAAATCGGTTGTCATATTTGGTCGTATAACCAAGCATCATATAATTTTTTAAGAGATTTTTTGAATTTAAATTTGGTAATACTGAATCCGCAACCCTACTTTCTGAACAAAAGATCTAGATTGATTTACGACCACAAAAACGCCCTTTTAAGCACAAAGACAATCGCAAAACATTTAATTAAAGGAAAGTTTAAATCCATTTCTCAATTTATTGCCAAAAACCCATCAGCTCGTTTCCCAATCATTCCAAAAAAATATTTATACCCAAAAGGAGGAGCAAGAGAGTTTCAAAATCAACTTATTCAAAAATTAATAAACACCTCCGCCGAAACAAAAATGAGTGCCAAAATTGACTCGTTAGAAAAAGTTCAAGGTCATTGGAATGCAATTTTATCTACCGGTGAAATATTAAGTGCGAAACATGTTACAATGACGGCTACCTCTAGTTTGAAACAAATCATTTGTTCTGGAAAGGAGATTGTTTTGAAATACAGTAAGCTCAACTATACACATTTCCATCTTATTCTTGATCAACCCACCGTAAAACCACTTTCTTACATCCGAGTTTTAAATCATCCGTTTATTCATAGAATTAGTGATATAACGGGCCAATTAGATTCAAATGACACCAATAAGACAGTGTTGTTAATTGGTGTTTTTGATACGGAATTAGAAAAGGTCAATGACAACAATAAAGTACTTACTAACTGCTTGGATTACCTAAGAAACAATAAGTTCATTTCAGAACAGACGAAAGTTGAATATTCGCAACTAAACAAATTTGAGACAACCTACATCAAGAGGGAACAACGTTCTCAAATTAATGCATTGGATGAAAATCTAGAACTTCTCGGAACTACCGATTTAATATACGGCGTCCATGCTAAATTAAAAGATTGGACTACTTGATCAATACACCAAATAAAACGTATCGCCATGTTTTTGGAGTCATCCAAACAAGTCCGCTATCCATTTTTGAAAGAAAGGACTTTTGTCCTTCAGACCTACCGAAATTAGATGAAAAGCCGATAGCCTTAAATTCCTTTTTAGTGAACGAATCAAACAGGTCTTTATCTTTTTTCAAATCAAGATACCTCCAGTAACTATCCCAACGTACAAACTTCTTTCTTAAATAACTATGAAGTTTGGTTCCTTTTAAGTTTTCAGCAAACAACAATGCACCATCTTTTTTAAGGACTCTGTGCATTTCTTTAATAGCAGTTTGTTGTCGATCTTTCTCTGAAAGTACCCCGATTACACTTTTAAAGACAACAATGTCATAAGAGTTTGAATCAAACCTGGACAGGTCAGTTGCATCAACGTTTAATTCGTAATTAATGAGTTGGGCAACTTTATAATCTTTATGCAAATCTTTGGTTGTATCCGGAAAATCATTGTAATCTGTACAGGTCACTGAACAACCTTTTTTAGCAAACCACATTGACAAACCGCCTTCTCTTTCTCCAATTGCCAGCACTTTCATGCCTGGCTTGATACTGAAGTGCTTTTCCCAAAAGGGTAAAACTTTAGACCACGTTTTTACATCCCATTGGATGATATCGTTTAACTCTGTTTTGCTGAGTTTATTTTGCATAGTGAACTGCACGCTTCTCTCTAATCACGGTAACTTTTACCTGACCTGGATAAGTCATTTCATTCTGGATTTTTTGAGATATAATGAATGATAATTCATCTGCTCTTTGGTCATTCACCTTTTCAGCCTCTACCATAACACGTAATTCTCTACCAGCCTGAATTGCATAAGACTTTAACACACCATCAAATCCAAGTGCTGTTGTTTCCAGCTCTTTAATTCTTTTGATATAAGACTCAGCGATTTCACGTCTTGCACCAGGACGAGCGCCTGAAATGGCATCACATACCTGAACAATAGGAGAAATAAGCGTTGTCATTTCAATTTCATCATGGTGAGCACCAATAGCATTACATACATCTGGTTTCTCTTTGTATTTTTCAGCCAATTTCATACCCAAAATTGCGTGTGGCAATTCTGGCTCATCATCCGGCACTTTTCCAATATCGTGTAACAATCCCGCTCTTTTAGCAGCCTTAACGTTTAGGCCTAACTCTGAAGCCATAATTGCACATAAATTGGCAACTTCTCTACTGTGTTGTAATAAGTTTTGACCGTATGAAGAACGGTATTTCATTCTACCTACCATTCGCATTAATTCTGGATGCAACCCGTGAATTCCTAAATCAATACAGGTTCTTCTACCCGTTTCAATAATTTCTTCGTCCAAGGATTTCTTTGTTTTCGAAACCACCTCTTCAATTCGAGCCGGGTGAATTCGACCATCTGATACAAGTTGATGCAAAGACAATCTTGCAATTTCTCTTCTCACAGAATCAAAGCATGAAAGAATGATTGCCTCTGGCGTATCATCTACAATGATTTCAACTCCTGTCGCTGCTTCTAAGGCTCTAATGTTTCTTCCTTCTCTACCAATGATTCTACCTTTCATTTCATCTGATTCTATATTGAATACAGATACTGAATTCTCAATGGCCTGTTCTGTAGCAACACGTTGGATACTCTGAACAACTATCTTCTTTGCTTCTTTGGTCGCGTTAATTTTGGCTTCATCCACAACTTCTTTGATGTGTGCCATTGCATCTGTTCTAGCTTCATCAGTCAAGGTTTCCATCAACTGTTTTTTCGCTTCGTCAACAGATAATCCAGAAATTTTAGACAACTCGTTTACTTGCTTTTGATGTACTTTTGCAATCTCCGCTTTCTTTTGTTCTAAGACTTCAAGTTGATCGTCTAAATCTTTTTTCAAATTGTCAATCGTCTTATTCTTTCGATTAACATCTTCAATTTTATGATTCAAACTTTTTTCTTTGCTCTTCGTCTTATCTTCTAAACTTTGAAGGGATCTTTCTCTGTTTCTAACAGCCTTCTCGTGCTCTTCTTTTAAGGACAAAAACTTTTCTTTAGCCTGGA
>JAUHXX010000147.1 GCA_030426825.1 Bacteroidia bacterium
TTCTCAGGGAAATCATATGTTGGATAAGACACTATTAAAATTGAATCAGTAGATGTTCCACAAACATTCGTTGAACTCACTACATAATAATCAGACCCTGCTGTTGGTTGAAAAGGTGTATTATTTGTAATTCCGTTATTCCAGTTATAAGACGGTCCAGTTCCAGTAGCATTTAACGTTATGAAAGTGTTATCGCAAACTGTATCTAAACCTGTTAAATTAATGTCTAAGGTTGGCTTGGCGCAAATTTCAATAAATGAGTTGGCGTTGTACTGACCATTCGTTCCGTTAAAGTCCATTTTAATTGTAACAGCATTTAAAGCAATATCATATTCAAACACAACACCTCTATTTGAGGCACCACCTAAGGTTGTATAACCATAAAGTTTTCCATTTGATGATTCTAATAAATCCCCTCTAGGGTTTCCTCCAGTTGTTACCCCATCAAAATCAATTAATTTGGTAACTACTCCAGTAGCAGGGATAAATTCAAAAATGGTCCCCATATTATTGGCTCCACCAGCGAAAGTCATTCCGTACATTTTACCATTACTCGCTTCAATTAAATTTCCATATGGAGATTGTCCAGTTGTAGACGCATCAAAGTCATGAACTTTAGTTGGAATATTGGTTGTATAATCATATTCGATAATTACACCGTCATTATTCGTTCCACCGTTAAAAATCATTGCGTACAATTTATTATTGGATGCTTCTGTAAATCCACCATAAGGATGTTTACCCGTATTAGTACTGTCTAAGTCATTTGTGACTGTAAAAGTTGAAGTACCATAGTCATACTCATAGATTGTCCCGAAATTATTAGCACCTCCATGACTTGTAAATCCGTAGATTTTATTATTTGACGCGTCCAGCAAACGACCGTGAGTCTCATTCCCAGACGTTGTAATTTCAAAATGTTCGACTACCGAATATGTATCGGTTCCGAGATCGTACTGATACAATACCCCGTCACTTGTTGTACCTCCATCATTTGTAGCTCCATACAACATACCATTCGAAGCCTGAATTACAGCTGCCTCTGGGTAACTTCCTGATGTCGGATGAAAATCATGTAAATTCTCGAATTGACCAGTTACGTAATTATAACGAAACAACACACCAGACAAGTTAGCTCCGTCCAATATTGTCACCCCATATAGCATCTCATCTGAAAATTGTGTAACAGCGCCTAAAGGTCTTTTACCATTTAAACTACTTGTCCAATCGTACTCGAGATTGTATCCGTTACCAGCATTATCAAGTGAAAAAATTGTTCCTGCCGCAGTTGAACCACCTTCTTTGGTTGGTCCCCAAAGTTGTGCTTGTGAAAACACTTGAGAAGATGCAGTTAAGAACAAAAGTAAAATAGAGAGTTTAAAATGTTTCATTTCGCAATTTGAGTAGTTAGCTAATCTGTGAATTTAACCCAATTATTCTAGACTTCAAAACCGGAGACTAAACAGTTTATTTTTTATGATTGGTTTTCCTTGATTTTTGATAGAATTCAACCACCTGATTTTCAGTCAAAATCTTGAAATTTTCATCAACATATTTCATAAATCTAAACGCTGGTTTAAGTGTTGTAAAAGAATGATATTTTAATTCCTCAAGATCACCTACCAAAAAATAAAGATCGAACACTTTTACCTGAGAAGTATTAGAAGCGGCAAGTATACTATCTGCTCCCGAAAGTCCTTCAATGAAATACCTCAATTCTATTTTTTTGACGTCATCCAATGTTCTCCAAACGCCAAATTTAAACCCTAGTAATGATCTATATTTTCTTATCCGATTTTGAGATTTGTCTATCTGTATTCCACTACTCACTAAAAACAATAAAATACCAATCAAAACACTCAATCCTGCAATAAAGTGGTAACTAAGCATTCCCACAGGCACTCCAACAAGTATAACAAAGGTCCCATGAGCTATTAAGTCATAAGTTTGTCCTTCTCCTATAGTTTTTATGGTTGACACTACTTCGTAACTTTATAGTTCAAACTTATTCCCGCTTGAATATAAGGTGAAGAAAAACCAGACTTAATAAAATCATCCATTTTACCGTCTAATCTCCACCGTTTACCGGATATATCCCAAGCATATCCTGCTCTGAAATTAAAGCTGATTATAGGGAGGGTAATCCTAAATTCTAAGTTAGGATCTATGGTAAAAATATCATTTGAATAAATGATAATGTTTTCACCGTTTTTCTGGATTAAGTTCGGAACGGTATTGTCAGTTTGTTCAGTTAAAAAGACTTTACCATACCCCAAATTGATTCCTGGCGCACCCATAATCCATTTGTTGCCATAAGATAAATAATACCCTCCTGAAAATTTCCAAGCTTTCAAATCAAATCTATCTCCATTACTAACTTCGGGATAGTATGTAAAATTTAAGCGACTACCTGACCTATCTAAAACAAACATGTCATAACTGAAGTCATAACCAACCATTTTATTGGAAAAACCATTACTTCCAACTCCGACTAACTGAGAATTCAAATTTCTAATACCATTAAAATAATGTAATCCATACGAAGCCCCAAGATGATATTCAGTGGTTTGTTCATCCCAACTAAAATTAAATTCTTCATAAGCGTCTTCACTCACATTTGAGACAATTACAAAAGGCAAAGCATTATAAAATCCTGAAATGGCATGATCTCCTTTTTTATAAGCCAAATCAATTAAAAAAGTCGATTGCAGTTCGCTATACTTTTCAGGTAGTCCTAAACTGTTAATTATCTCTCTATCCCATTTATCCTTTCCTTGAGAATAATAAATTGGAATTACCAATACTCGGTTTTTCAAACTGGAATCAATTTCTGCCAACCTATTGGCCACAGAATTCATATAGTAATCATAGCACCTTTTAGCATTTTGATCTTTATGCAAGTGACAACGGCCGAATTGTCCGTAGTATTTCGAATTTGGCCAGAATTTATAAATTCGTTCAAACTCATCACACATGAATCGCTCTCTAACAATAGGTGATTTCAAATCTCCCTTTTTCTCTGAAGCATACCATTCTTGACCTCTTTCAAGTCCTTCAATTATTGAAAAATAAATAGCTTCTTTGTCTCCCAATTGTCTTGCCAGTGAATCTCTGTACTTATATGAAGAATAGATGATTGACTTTAATGTTGACCACGCGCTTACCTCTCCAAATGCAAAATTCATCCCCGTCTCTTCAGAATAAAAGGCGGCAGCCCCAGCATCTTTAAATTTAGAAGTTGCTAATCCTTGAATTTGCTCAAACACTTCTCCACCATCAACAGTTTTATCAAGTGTATCCACTATTTGATTCAAAGCATATATTGAGAAGGAAGGAAATCTTTCTACATCAATTCCATGAATATGAATCTTGTCTTCATAAGCAAGTGTGTCATTAAATTTTTGCAGTCTTTTTACCAGATAGTAAAAAGGATCAAAAAATACGCCTTTTAAGTAATCTAAATTCTCCTTATTATTATTTACAATTACCTCTTCAATGATATACCCAACTCCAGGACTTTGTTCAAAAATAAAGTGCTTAACACCTTGTGTGGCATAAAGGTAGGTCAGCATTTTGTACTCTAATTTAGTGTTGAACGAAGCAAAATTGTGATTTTCTCCAGTAAAGTAAATGTCGTATTCATTCAGACTATCCGCAAAAACAGAAAATTCATTAAATTGCTTAGAGTCCACGTTGATTTTAGAGGATGAGTCTTGCGCAAACCCGATCCTAAAGAGCAAAAGAAAAACTAATGAAATAAGATATTTAAACTGCATAGTGTAAAAAAAAGTCCCGTTCTGACATGGTCGGAACGGGACAAAGTATATTGTATTCGTTCAAATTATTCTGAAGCTGAGCCCATGCCCATTTTTGCTTTCAGAGCAGCTAAGCTGTCTGCAGCTTTTACCTCTGCAGATCCTGAATCAATAGCGCTATCGATTTCATCATCAATTGAAGTATTCTCTCCAGCAATCTCAGCATATGATTCAGCCAATGCCTCGTCTTGATCTACTTTTTCTTTCATTCTTTCTAACATAGCCACTGTGCTTGTAGAATCAACTCCAGCCATTTGCTTGTTAATTTTCTTGGTAGCTTCAGAAACTTTAGCTCGCGCTCTTAACGTTTTCAGCTCCATTTCAAACTTCTTAATGTTAGATTTCAATTTCTTGATATTTCCATCAAGCTTATCTACATTTCCTTCAAATTTAGCTTGATCAGCTCTACAGCGTGCAGCATTCTCCATGTTGGAATCTTTCTGAACCAAGCATTCAGAGGCTAATCTATCAGCCTCTTCTGGAGTGATTTCACCTTTTTCTGCTCTTTTTAACAATAAAACAGCTTTCTTTTCATATTCTGAAGCTTTAGCCGCATAGTTATTCCCATCATTTTTAGCTCTAATTGCTAAAGCTTTTACTTCCGCCAAAGCTTGCAGTGCAGCACTTAGATCTTTTTTCAAATCACGAATACCTTGTTCGCTCATTTTAATCGGATCTTCTAATTTGTCAACCAAAGAATTAGCTTCGGCACTTCCTATTTTAAATAGTCTTTTAAATATATTCATTTGTTAAATTTTATAATGTTATCAATTTAGATGAATTAGTTTTTAGAAAAACCAATGATTTCATCAGTATATTCACTTAATAATAAGCTTAAAGAAGTCAAAGACCCTTCTAATTCTTCAAGGTCTAACGTTTCCACTTGAAGGGTATCTCTAAATAAAATTTTCTTACCGTCATCATCCATTACGAAGGCACCGGCTACGATATCTCTATTCTTTTTTAACAACTGGGTTGAAACATCTCCAACATTTGCTGTTAAGTCAAACAAATACTGCTCTATTATTACAATTGGATCAGCTATTCCGATCATTAAATTAGATATTCCATCATCCAACGATTCAACAACGAAAACTTCATTTTCTTTATCCTCAACTAAAATAGAATATTCCAATTCCATTAAATAGTCTCTTACTTTATCAAAGTGACTCATGTGTTTTTTTATTTTTTGTAGTTAGTAACCAAATATATAAATTATTCGATTTAATTTTAATCGCAGTCAGATAAAAATTAAGGAGGATCTCTCCAATTCATTATCCCATTTTTTTTTGCTAATTTCATGAGCTTAATAATTGTTTTTTCTAATTTCGATAGCAATATACTATTTTTTTTAGTAAAAAACCAAATAAATTAGTATTTATTCATGCAAAAAACTATTATCGCTAAAAATTTCAAGAAGCTTCGGTTATTCAAAAGCATGAATCAGACTGAGTTTTCTGAGCTTTTTGGCATCACAAGATCAAGTGTTGGCTCTTACGAAGAAGGACGTGCCGAACCTAAATTAGAGACTTTGTTAAAAGTTGCCGATCATTTTAAATTGACTGTTGACGCTATAATTAGAAAAGAATTGACAGTCAATCAAATAGCGCGGTTCGAATATCCCATACCAAAGGCCAAAACCATTAATGAGCTAGAAGTTAAAATTGATGAGCTCAATAAAAAGGTATCTCGAATAGAAACTCTTTTACGCAACAAATAGATATGGTCGAAAAAATAAAAGCTTCATTAGCATCCTCTCTTAATGATTTAGTTCTAGTTGGATCAGAAAAAAAAGAAATCAAATCTATCATTAAAGAAGCTCAATTCAGCAAGCGAGAATTAGATTTGCTTCGCAGTGAGTTATTTAAAATGGCAAGAGCAGCATCCAATAAGGATAACTACGAATTTATTTTTGACTGGATAGAGGATGCCAATAAACTCTTACTTACTGAATCGGACTCCCCTAAAGATGAAGTTTCTGTTTACTTCTCTCCTGGAGAGCAATGCTTAAATGCAATTTTGAACCAAATTAAACGAAGTACAAAAAAAATTGAAATTTGCCTTTTCACCATCAGTGATGATCGAATTAGTGATGCGCTGATGTCAAAACATCAACAAGGAGTACACATCAAAATAATAACAGATAACGACAAATTATTTGATAAGGGCTCAGACATAGATAAATTAGCTGCTGCAGGAATAGCCATAAAAGTAGACGTCACCGATAACCATATGCATCACAAATTTGCCATTTTTGACCAGCAACGGACTTTGACTGGTAGTTATAATTGGACAAGAAGCGCAGAAAAATATAATCATGAGAATATCTTAATTACTGAAAATTCTCAAGTAACAAAGAACTTTAAACGTGAATTTGATAGTTTGTGGGATGAATTAAAAACCTATGACGAAATCTGATAAATTGACAAATCGAAATCGGATTTGGAAATACTTTACCAACATCTTGTTCGTCATCATAGTATTGGTGCTCATCATTCCTTCATGGCGGGTTAGTTTTCAAGGTTGGTTTCAAAGCTTTTTCTTAGATGAAGCACAGTTAACAGTCAACGACTTAGGCACTTTTCCTGAAGACCAAAGAAATTGGGAGATTTTTGACATGGAAGGTGTGATGTATGATTTCAACGAATTCTCCGGCCAACCTATCGTTATCAATTTTTGGGCAACTTGGTGTTCCTCTTGTCGAGCTGAACTACCACAAATTAAAGAGCTCAAAGAAAATGTAGATCCTGAAATAAAATTCATAGCCATATCAGAAGAAAACATAGATATTATCAACGATTCTGGATTAACAGAGGACTATGATTTTTTATTTTGCAGCCAAACGACTCCAACTTTTTTTAAAGTAAATGCCTACCCTACACTGGCCATCCTTGACAAAAATTGGAATATGGTTTATCGCTCTGTTGGTGCAGCAAAACTGTATAATGAAAAAAATATCAATTTTTTAAACGACTTGTTAGAAAACTAGCCTTAATTTTGATTCGTTGAAGTTCTCAATTGTTGACATAGAAACCACTGGTGATAAACCGGTTAATTTTAAAGTAATAGAAATCGCTATTATTTTGCATGACGGAAGAAAAGAACTGGATAGGTACACTTCATTTGTTAATCCAGGTGAGCGGATATCACCATTTATTTCTAGATTAACCGGAATTCACGACTCTGATGTAGCTGACGCCCCCAAATTTTTCGAAATTGCTAAAGACATTGTTGAGTTTACAAGAGACACGGTATTTGTTGCACACAATGTTAGTTTTGACTACGGCGTTTTGAGGAGAGAATTTAGACGCTTAGGATATGATTACCGACTGCCCCACATGTGTACAGTTTCTACTTCTCGCATTTTAATTCCCGGGCATAAATCATACGGTTTAAAAAACATCACCAAAGCTCTAAACATCCCGTTAAACGGACACCACCGAGCTATTGCAGACACAGAGGCTACTGCTAAGTTATTTGAGATGTTGTATGAGCGAGATGCCGAGAATGAGTTTAAAAATTTCATTAAAATAGAGATTAATCCTAAAGTACTTCATCCAAAACTAGAAGTTGATTTGTTAGATGAAATCCCGAATAAAGTTGGGATATACAAATTTTTTAACGAAAGAGATGAGTTGATTTATATTGGAAAAAGCATTCATATCAGAAAACGTATTGAGCAGCATTTAAAGAATTCGAAAACGACAAAGGCAATTGAAATGAGATCTCAAATTGCTCGAATTGAACATGAATTAACCGGCAGCGAACTTATTGCCTTATTGCTAGAATCTTCAG
The DNA here is from genome assembly GCA_030426825.1 of Bacteroidia bacterium. Lineage (GTDB taxonomy): Bacteria > Bacteroidota > Bacteroidia > Flavobacteriales_D > Crocinitomicaceae > Paracrocinitomix. The sequence goes on from JAUHXX010000147.1 coordinate 7,611, forward strand.
AAATAAAAAAGCATCAACCCATTCATAATCGGGCTCAACGAACTACGAGTTTTAGTCATGGACTTTACGCCGTAGAAGATCAAGGTGGATATATCAATTTAGTCGTCAAGAAAAATGGTCTTGCGGATGTCCCTTTAATGACATTTACTTCGGTTCAAAATGGTAAAAAATATTTAGAATATTGGTTACAAGAATTTGGACTATGTCAAAGATTATGTCATTTACATAAATCTAGCGGGGCCTGTTTTAATTATACAATAAAACAATGTGAAGGTGCATGTGTTGGAGAAGAGAGCTCTGCGTCCTACAATAATAAAGTAAAAGAACTACTACACAACCTCAATTTTGAAGGAGAATCATTTTTAATTATCGACAAAGGTCGAAACTCTAAGGAGTATGGTTTCGTACTATTAGACGAAGGCATTTATAGTGGTTACGGATTTATTCCACGGTATATTTTCAAAAGAGGAACTTCAAATTATAAAAAGTTCATCCAAAGAAAAAAAAGCAATCGTGATTTTCAATCAATCATTAAAATGCAGTTACATAAGAATGAAAAACTTGAGATTTTTCAATTATAATGAGCGTTAATACGGACACATCATCACTTAGGCCTTGGCAAAAAAAACTGAATGAAGTTATTTTTGGCACCGAAACTCCAGCTGGAAAGTGGTTTGATATTGTTTTACTTATTGTAATTGTTATCAGTATCATAGCTGTTATGTTGGAGAGTGTTCCCAGCATTCGAGAAGTATATTATGATCAATTGCATATTTTTGAATGGGTGGTCACGATCATTTTTACGATCGAATATTTTTTGAGGTTGATTTGTGTTAAACGTCCACTTAAATATGTTTTTTCATTTTATGGTTTAATCGATTTATTATCAACAGCACCAACTTATGTGGGATTATTCGTAAGTGGAACTGGATCTTTAAGAGTGCTAAGATCAATCAGATTATTAAGAGTTTTTAGAATATTAAAACTTGGAAATTTTGTTGCAGATTCACAAAAATTAACGAGAGCCTTGAAACAATCTCGTAATAAAATAATTGTCTTTTTATTTGTTGTAGTAATGATGGTTGTCATATTAGGAACCATCATGTATTTGATTGAAGGCGCCAATCCAGAGTCAGGATTTACGAGCATCCCAAGAAGTATTTATTGGGCCATTGTCACCATGACAACTGTTGGGTATGGGGACATTGCCCCAATCACCTCCCTGGGTCAATTTGTGGCATCTGTTATCATGATTTTGGGTTACGCAATAATTGCTGTTCCCACTGGCATAGTAACAAACGATTTGATGCAAGCAAGTAAAAATCAACCGCTCAACAATAACGCTTGTACAAGCTGTGGA
>JAUHXX010000148.1 GCA_030426825.1 Bacteroidia bacterium
AGTTTGAAAAGTTGGATGAAAATCCCACTGATAAGTTGTTGCTCCTGTTGCATTTAATGGTGTTGAATTTCCATCACAGACTCCAAAATCAGAGCCAGCACTTACCATTGGTAACGGATCAACTGTGATCTCAACTGAATCAACATTGGTACAATTATTAACGTCTGTCCCAGAAACATAGTACCATGTGTCGACAACTGGAGTCACCCAAGGGTTGTTAACATTCGGATCAGACAAGGTAGGATCAGCTACCCACTGCCAAGTTAAAGCGCCGGTTGCGAATAATTGTGTCGAATCTCCCAAGCAATGTGAGTCAGTTGGACCAGCATCCACTCCAGGTAATGACAATGTCGAAACAGTCACTTGATCTTGATCTGTACAACCATTAGCGTCTGTTCCGGTAACAGTATAAGTTGTTAAAGAAGAAGGAAAAGCATGGGGATTCGGAATTACCAAACTTGACAGAGACGGTGAAGCATTCCATAAATAGGTAACTGCACCTGTTGCATTCAGTTGAGTTGAATCTCCAACACAAACTTGATCATCTAACCCAGCATTTACAACTGGCAGAGTGTATAGAGTAACTTGCACAGAGTCATTGTTTTCACAACCATTTCCATCTGTTCCGGTTACATAATACCATGTGTCTGCCGTTGGTGTAGCTGTCGGGTTTGGAATATTTAACTGAGACAAACTCGGGTCAACCTCCCATAAGTAATTCGTAGCCCCAGTAGCATTCAATGGTCCTGAATCACCAGGGCACAATGAAAACGCTGTCCCTGCATCAACAGATGGCAAAGAAAAAGCCGTAACATTTGCATTAGCAGAATTCTGACAACCATTAGAATCTGTAATGGTAACCATATAGGTTCCAGTTGTATAAACCGTAATAAAACTATCAACTGCAGAGGTGCTCCATAAATAACTGTCATAAGTATCTGTGAAAAGCGTAACACTGTCTCCTGTGCAAAAACTCAAAGGATCATTATTATAAATTGTAGGTGATGGTATTGGATTAATAGTAACAGTAACAGTATCAAAATCAATACAGCCAGAGGCGCTCTGAGAACTTACAGTATATACGGAAGTAGTATTTGGGTTTGCCGTTGTTGTCGCACAAGATGTACATGATAAACTTCCTGCATCACCACTCAAAACGGCCCAAGTAATATTTGTCCCGCCAGATGCTGTTAGATTAACAGATTGCCCAAGACATAAGGCCGTATCTGGAGAAGCGATCGTTGTTAACTGACAATATTTAATGGTGCTGTAATCAAGATTTGTTGAGCCTCCGTGACTGGCACCTGTTACAAAAATATTCTCCGTAGGATCTAATTCCATTTTAATAGCTTGATCACTCAATCCTGAAGGACCGTCAAATCTTGTTTCCCAAATTAAATTACCAGCAGCGTCATATTTCACTGTAGTATAATCGTTATTTGTTCCTGATTCATAACTATAACCTGTCAAATAAACGAAGCCTGTTGCAGAAATTTGAATATCAGTTGCCTCATCAAATCCGGCTCCCGAACTAGTGTAACGATCATTCCATAACTCAACTCCAGAAGTATTATATGCTATCGTGTAATAATCTTCACTAGAAGATAATGATTTACTTCTTCCAGTTACAAAGACATTTCCACTTGTTTGATCAACTTTCAATGCATTAATTCTATCCAGAGCTTCTGCATCTCCAGCATAAGTCTGAGTCCATTGATGCACACAAGAATTATTAAATTTCATTAAAACGTAATCCTCTTCTTCTACAGGTGCGTTAAACCCCTGTCCACCAATAAAAATATTTCCGCTTGCATCCAGATCCATGGCATGAGGTGTATCTAATCCATTAAATCCAGCATCTTGAGTAGCAGAATTCAATAAAGTTCCTGCAGAATTAAATTTCATTACTAAGAAATCAAAATAAGTCGTTCCGGAAGAAAATTCAGAGTGACCGGCAACATAGACATTATTTGAGGCATCTGTAAGTACTACTTTTCCTTCGTCATTTGCAGCTGTTCCATTAGTTTGTTGCCATGCTAGTGCACCAGAACCTGAATTACATTTAAGTACAATCCAATCAATATCGGTAGCACTAAAGGAATATGTTCCAGTAATCAAGACATCATTGTTTCCGTCAACAGTAATGTCTTTTCCTCCATCAAAGTTTGCAGACCCAGAATGCACATATGCCCAATCCTGAGCTCCAGTGACTCCATCATACTTTACAACAGCAATATCCCAATCTGATCCAGAAATAAATTGCGAACCAGTCACAATGACATCATTATTACCGTCTAATGTAATTGCCGCTGCCTCGTCCAAACCTGAACCGCCGTAAGTCATGGCCCATTGTTGAACACCAGCCGAATTATACTTTATCGTAACCCAATCATAGTTTGACCCATTAAAAGAAGATCCAGTAACATAGGTATTACCGGCTGCGTCCAAAGCTAAATCTACGGCCTGGTCCACAAAACTGCCAGCCCCGTCAAAACGAGATTCCCATTGAACATTAATTTGAGCGAAAGATAAGTTCAAGAAAAAAGTTGCCACCGCAACGGTTAGAATTCTTGACATAAAAGTAGTTTTTAGTATTTCAATCTGCTAAAGTAAAGAAAATGTCCGTTGAATCAAAGCATTAAAAAAGATAGATAACATTTTTTCATAGATGGATAAATGAAATTGTTAGATGAATAACTCAAATAGTCGGATTAGTATTCTAAAAGTTTGCTTTAAAAGATTTATATCCATAATTTCGTGGTTTTGTACCTACTCTAAAATGAGTTGAAAATGAAAAGATTACTACTACTATTTAGCTTACTCATTGGAAGCTACTCTTTTGCTACTCACGTTGTTGGAGGAGAAATCATCTACCAACATGTTGGTGGATCATCTTACATTCTGACTTTAAAATTATATCGAGATTGTGACCCTGCATCTGTAGACTTTCCGCCTTCAACTACTATTCAAGTTAGAGAGGGTGATGGAACAGCCTTTACCACATTTACTTTACCCATGCTGGGTAGAGATACACTAAATCCCGAATTAGATACTTGTGCGTTTGACCCAGGAATTTGCGTTGAGGAAGCAATCTACTCTTCAGTTGTATCGCTGCCGCCAGGATCTGGAGGATACCATATGTATTACACTATTTGTTGCCGTAATGGATCTATTCTGAACATTAATAACCCATTGAACGCAAGAGAAACGTTTTATGCTTATGTTCCTGACAATAATATTTACTTGACTAATTCAAGTCCCGTAATTACTAATTTCCCTCCTGTTTATGTTTGTAACAATCAAAATCTTAACCTTGATTTTGGAGCAACGGACGCGGATGGAGACTCGCTTGTTTATTCGTTCTATACGCCTTTTGATGGTTTCAATGGAACAGGAATAACGTTCTCAGGCGTACAGCCACCGAATAATTTTCAATCAAGTACCGTAACATGGAATCCTACTTATTCCGCAACAAGCCCATTAGATCCTGCTGGAGCCCCTGGATTAACGATAAACCCTCAAACTGGATTTATCACCGGTTCTCCTGTTATGACTGGACAATTCGTTGTTGGTGTAATGGTGGATGAATATAGGGGTGATAGTTTAATAGGCAGAATTACGAGAGATTTCCAATTCAATGTTGTGAATTGTCCTCCTCCTCAAAATGCAGCAATTGGTCCTGTAGACGCGTGTAACGGCGTTGCAATTACTTTTGACAACCAGTCCGGTGCTGGAGCGAACGGATTCTGGTGGGATTTTGGAACAGGAAATCCTGCAGATACAAGTAATGCTTTTGAACCTACCTTCACGTATCCTTCAAATGGAACTTATACAGTTACTCTTATGGCACAAAAAGGTACACTTTGTGCTGACACAGTAACTTACACAATGACAATATCTGGTCTGAATGGTGACTTTACCTACCCGGACACAGTCTGTGTTGGCGAATCGGCACAATTCACGGACATTTCTACTTCGGCAGCGAATGGAACAGTGAACGGTTGGCAATGGGCTTTTGGAGACGGAGGAACTTCAACAGCTCAAAATCCTACGCATGCTTACTCAGCAAGTGGTGACTATACCGTTCAACTTATCGTTTCAACTACAGCAGGCTGTATAGACACAGTGACACATCAAATTCATGTAAAAATTCCACCTCAGGCAAATATTACTCCTTTACCGGGATGTAATGGATTAACTGTAAACTTCACGAACGCAAGTGATCCAGGTGCTAACGGATTTTGGTGGGATTTTGGAACTGGATTCCCTGCAGATACAAGTATTTTAACGAACCCTAGCTTTACATATGGAAGTTATGGTGCTTACACCGTATCATTGGTTGCACAAAAGGGAACAGCTTGCGCAGACACTGCCACTTATAATCTTATTGTTTCTGACATCACAGCCGATTTTAATGCGGTTGATACGACTTGTACGAATGTTCTTGTTCCTTATACAGATGCTTCTTTCACAACTGGAGGAGGAACTGTAAATCAATGGCAATGGGATTTCGCTGGAGCTGGATCATCAACTCAACAAAATCCAAGCATAGGTTTTACTGTTGCAGGAACATATAACGTACAGTTAATCGCTCAGTCTGACTTAGGCTGTATTGATTCAGTTACTATTCCTATCGTTGTGGAGGATGCACCTATTGCGCAGATAGGACCAACTGATTTTTGTTCTGGATTAACAGTTAATTTTAACAATAATTCATCTCCAGGCGCAAGTGGATTCTGGTGGGATTTTGGAACTGGGAACCCTGCAGATTCGAGTATAGCAACTAATCCAACATTTACCTTTCCAGGTTTCGGATCTTACACCATTACATTAATTGCTCAGAAGGGAACCGATTGTCAAACAATGACAACTATGAATATTACCGTTTCTGACATTACAGCGGATTTTGCCTCTGTAGATACCATTTGCGAGGGATCGGTAATCGCTTTTACAGATGCATCCGTGACTCAAGTAGGTACAACGATAACAGATTGGACATGGAATTTCGGAGATTTAAATACTTCGTCTCAACAAAATCCTTCTCATGCCTATAACGGAACAACAGGAACAGTTCCTGTGGAATTAATTGTTGAATCAAATATCGGTTGTACAGATACGATTGTTAAGAATATTGAAGTGGTACCTCAACCAGTCGTTGATGCAGGAATGGATACAGCAGTATGTGTATCAAACCCTAGCTTACAGCTTAATGGACAAGTTTTTAATGCCACAGGCGGAACCTGGTCTGGAAGTGGTGTATTTGCACCAGGTGCCTCAACTCTAAATGCAACTTATTTCCCTACCGGCGGACAATTATCTGGAGGTTCAGCAACACTTGTATTGACATCAAACTCGACTGCTTATTGTGCGGCCGTAACTGACACTTTAGTCATCAGCTACTTAGACACTCCTACAATTGATGCGGGACTAGAAATTAATGTTTGTATTGACACTACTTATATTCAGCTAAATGCAACTGTACAATTCGCTACAAACACAGTTTGGACGACAAATGGAGCTGGAGCTTTTGATGATGATGGCCTTCTAGATGCAACCTACACTTTTTCACCGGGTGAAATTATTGCTGGCGACTCCATAATGTTCCATATCGAAACGTTTAACTTTTCTGGATGCCCAGATGATGAAGATTCTGTATGGCTGTATTTTAATGCGCCTCCAACAATAGGAACTGTATTTGATGATACGGTTTGTGCTGGATTCCCTATTCCTTTGAATTCTAATTCTTCTACCGGAAACGGATTGTGGACGACTCCTGACGGTGATGGAACTTTTAATCCTGACACTGCTGCTTCAACTATATATACACACGGAACAGGTGATGAAGCAAATGGCGGATTTACAGTGTATTTTGAATCTTTAGACAATGGAGGGTGCCCGGCCCTTTATGATACCTTATTAATAACAATTGTACCAACTCCTACCCCTGACTTTACTTTTGTTGATACGTGTTTTGGTTTAGCGACCAGCTTCACAAATAACTCATCAAGTCCGGCTGATCCTATAACTGGATATCAATGGACTTTTGAACCTGGGCAAACATCAACTACTACAGACCCTTCTTACACCTTTACATCACCAGGTATCCATCCGGTAGAATTAATTGTTACCTCTGCAAATGGTTGTACTGACACAGTTACTTTAGATGTAGCAGCTCACCACATTCCAGTGGCAGACTTTGGAATACCAGCACCTTGTTTAAAACCATCAAGTCAATTTTATGATTCTTCATCTGTTGTTAATGATTCTATAGTATCTTGGAATTGGGATTTCGGAGATGCGACAGCGGCAGATTTAAATCAAAATCCTGCGCACCCTTATGACGTTGCAGGAACTTATGATGTCACATTAACAGTTGCTTCAGGATTTGGTTGTACAATTTCTATTACAACCGCGGTGACGATAAATGAAGGTCCAACTGCTGCTTTCAATGTTTCACCTCCGAGTGGAAACGTTGGTGACAACATTTATTTTACTGACAATTCAACATCCAACCCAGATGATATTGTTTCATGGCTTTATGATTTAGGAGATGGAAGCTTTATTTATTCAGCGGACGGTTCTCACGCGTATGACCCTGAAGGTGAATATGAAGTATTATTGATTGTCATAGATGAATCGGGTTGTACAGATACTGCAAGAGTAACCGTACCTATTTACCACGGTCCATTGGTGCCTTCTGCCTTTACTCCAAATGGTGATGGACACAATGATTTAGTGATGCTGTTAGGAGGTAATTTTGAATCTGTGGATTTCAAAATATACAACAACTGGGGAGAAGAAATTTTTGCTACGAATGAAGTTGATTCTCAAGGTTGGGACGGAACTTACAAAGGAAAAGAACAACCAATGGGTGTTTATGTTTACACAGCGATTGTTACAACCTTTGACGGTGAAGAACATGTGTTAAAAGGAGATATTTCATTGATAAGATAATTTATGAAGAAACTTTTACTTGCTGCCCTACTGGGCGTATTTGCATTCTCATCTCAAGCGCAAGATTTTCACTTGTCGCAATATGATGCCGCAGCCTTAAACGCAAACCCTGGAATGACGGGTGTTTTCAAAGGGGACTATCGTATACATGGTCATTTCAGAACTCAATGGCAGGCAATTGCTACTAGACCTTTTACTACTGGATTGATTTCATTTGATGCAAATAAAGGCAAATGGGGCTGGGGAGTTCAAGCGGCAAATTTTAACGCTGGAACAGGTTCTTACAATGTAATCAGTATTTTACCTTCTGCAGCCTTTAAAATACCTTTTGGTAAAAAGAAATTTAGTTTTTTCAGTCTTGGTGCACAGGTTGGAATTTTTCAGAAATCAATTAAAATGTCAGCATTAACTTTTGGAGATCAATACTCTCCTTATAATGGTGGAGCATTTGTAAACTCAACACAAGAAACATTTGGAGATGCAAACCAACTGAACTTAGATGTGAATGTAGGGGTAATGTACTATTACGCTAAACCGAAAATACGAGTAAATCCGTTTGCAGGTGTTACGGTGTATCATGTGAATCGACCTTCTGAATCATTTGTCCAAGACGGAGCCAATAAACTTCCTTTTAGATATCAAGCAATTGCTGGAGCAAGGGTTGTTTTAACAAACAAAATAGCCATTATCCCCAAAGTTTTATGGCAACATCAAGAGAAAGCAAATGAGTTACAGTTTAGTGCTTTAGCACAATTTTATCTTGAATCATATGACATCTTTTTACTAGGAGGAGGAACTTACAGAAGTAAAGATGCAGCCATTCTTGAGTTTGGAGCTAAATATGGGCCTTGGACCGGTAGAATAAGCTATGACATCAATACCTCTTCATTAACAAATGCTACTAATGGTAGAGGTGGTACTGAACTATCAGTTACCTACATTTTCAATAGACCTAACCCAAATCCAGTACCAACTTGTCCGAAATTATAATGAAGAAGATTACTACTATTATTATTCTAGCCCTGCTAATGACAGGTTCTTTATTCGGCCAAACGAATAAAGAACTCATGAAAATGGGAGATGCAGCAATGGTGAATGGTCGATATTCAAACGCGGTTCATTATTACGCTTTCATTCTTTTTAAAATTCAAGAAGGTCAAGAAGCTTTGTATTATCCGTATGAAATTTCAACCGCATATAAAGAACCTGAAAAAGAAGAAAACGGAACAATTGCTCCTCCTGAGACTCCGAATGCAAAAGAAATCAGAGTGATGCATAAACTCGCAGATGCCTATAGACTTGCTGATGATTATAAAAATGCAGAAGTATGGTATGAGGCTGTCATGCAACACCCGAATGAAGAGTTTCCGTATGCTCAATATTTTTACGGTGTATCCTTAATGTATAATGACAAATTTGAAGAAGCTCAAGCCCAGTTTGAGCAATTTCAATCAGCAATTAACGACAAAGACAATAAATACTACAGACTTTCAACTGATAAAATCGCAAGTTGTCAGTTTGCATTGAATCCAGTGAATACGAAAGAGGCTGTTGAACTTTCAAATTTAGATTCTTTAATCAACGCTGGATCTACTAGCTTCGGTATCCAATTTGTTTCTGACGATTATATGATTTTCTCTTCAGCAAGAACAGACAATACGCCTGATTCATTAAGGACTGAAGATGATGAAAGAAATCCATTAGAGCTCTATTTATTGGATATCTACATGGTTAAGTTGAACGAAGATGGATCATTAGGGGAACCTGAGAAATTCCCATTCGAAATTAATTCCAAAGATTATCATGAAGGTTCGGCTGTAATTTCTAGTGATGGAAACAGTATGTTCTTTACCAAAATGGATCCTAATAATAGAAATGAAACTAAAATATTTGCCAGCAGAAAATTCAATAATCAATGGCTTAAACCATTTGCCTTAGACAACACAGTAAATATGGATGGTTTTAGATCAATGAACC